>DASWYX010000500.1:0-3270 GCA_036404755.1 Pseudoduganella sp. | reverse complement strand
TGAAGACCGGCACGCCGCCGCGCATCGACGGCCGCAGCATCGACTTCTCGCAGATGACTGAACAGCCGGGCGACCTGGACCCTGTGCCGGTGTTCTCGGTGATGGGCAATACGTCCATGCACCCGCAGCAGCTGCCGTGCTGGGTGACCCACACCAATGCGAAAACGCACGACATCATCCGCAACGGCCTCGACCGTAGCCCGATGTTTACCGGCGTGATCGAAGGCGTGGGCCCGCGCTATTGCCCGTCGATCGAAGACAAGATCCACCGCTTCTCGTCGAAGGAATCGCACCAGATTTTCCTGGAACCGGAAGGCCTGACTACGCACGAGTTCTACCCGAACGGTATCTCGACCAGCCTGCCGTTCGACGTGCAGATCGAACTGGTGCGCTCGATGAAGGGCCTGGAAAACGCGCACATCCTGCGTCCCGGCTACGCCATCGAGTACGACTATTTCGACCCGCGCGGCCTGAAGGCGTCGCTGGAAACCAAGGCGATCAACGGCCTGTTCTTTGCCGGCCAGATCAACGGCACCACCGGCTACGAAGAGGCGGCGGCGCAGGGCATGCTGGCCGGTATCAATGCCGCGCTGCAAACCCAGGGCAAGGAATCCTGGACGCCGGGCCGCTCCGAAGCTTACCTCGGCGTGCTCGTGGACGACCTCGTCACGCAAGGCGTGCAGGAGCCGTACCGCATGTTCACCAGCCGCGCCGAGTACCGCCTGAGCCTGCGTGAAGACAACGCTGACATGCGCCTGACAGAAATCGGGCGTAAGCTTGGTGTGGTTGGCGATGCACAGTGGGAAGCCTTCGAGCGCAAGCGCGAAGCCGTGGCCCTGGAACTGGAACGCCTGAAATCGACCTGGGTGAACCCGCGCATCCTGGCTGCTGCAGAGTCCGAGCGCGTGGTTGGCCAGGCCATCGAGCGCGAGTATTCGCTGGCCGACCTGCTGCGCCGTCCGGGCGTGGAGTACGACAAGCTGATGTCCATGACCGGCAATGAAGGCCAGTCGCTGGCCGGTCCGGGTGTGGCGGACGAGTCCGTGAAAGAGCAGGTGGAGATCACACTGAAGTATTCGGGCTATATCGACCGCCAGCTGCGCGAAGTGGAGCGCCACGAGCACTACGAAAACCTGAAGCTGCCGGAAGGCTTCAACTATGCCGAGATCACGGCGCTGTCGATGGAAGTGCGCCAGAAGCTGCAGAAGCATCGCCCTGAAACCCTGGGCCAGGCTTCGCGTATTTCGGGTGTGACGCCGGCTGCGATTTCGCTGCTGCTGGTGCATCTGAAGAAGGCCGGTTACGGCGGCTTCGTGACGCTGAAAGACGAGGCGGCTTGATGGCGCTGTTCGATCGCGCGCGGTTGGCGCAGGTATTGGCGAACGGTGTCACCGACCTGAAGCTGGAATTGACGGAAGCGCAGCAGGCCAAGCTGCTGGATTACCTGGCCCTGCTGCACAAGTGGAACAACGTGTACAACCTGACGGCGGTACGTGACCCGATGGAAATGATGACGCTGCACGTGCTCGATTCGCTGGCCGCTGTACCGGCCTTCGCGGGTGCGCAGAACGTGCTGGACGTCGGGGCAGGGGGCGGATTGCCGGGCATGGTGCTGGCGATCTCCCGGCCGGACATGAAGGTGTCCATGATCGATACGGTGCACAAGAAAACGGCCTTCCTCACGCAGGTGAAGGCGGAGCTGGGACTAGGCAACGTCACGGTCTACACGAAGAAGGTGCAGGACCTGCAGGTGAAGACGCCCTTCGACGTGATCACCTCGCGGGCCTTCGCGGACCTCTCGGACTTCGTCAACTGGTCCGGGCACCTGCTGGCGGAGGGCGGGCGATTCATAGCCCTCAAAGGCACGGCGCCGGCGAACGAACGGGAGCGGCTGCCAGAGCCCTGGAAAGTGAGCGATTTAAAAGCGCTACAGGTACCGGGGCTGGACGCGGAGCGACACCTGGTACTTATAAATAAAGCAACAACGGTATAAACGATTTATACCGTATAAACTGAATAAATAGTATAAACACTTTATACCGTATAAACGATTTATATCAAACGAAGAATACATGGCCAAAATTTTCTGTGTAGCAAATCAAAAGGGCGGCGTGGGCAAGACCACCACCACGGTCAACCTCTCCGCCGGATTGGCCAAACTCAAGCAGCGCGTATTGCTGGTAGACCTGGACCCTCAAGGCAATGCCACCATGGGCGCCGGCAGCAACAAGGCAGGCCTCAAGGCTTCCACTTAGTAATTGATGCTCGGCACCTCCGATAGCGAGACCGCGCGCCAGCGCTCCGAGTCCGGCGGCTTCGATGTGCTGCCGGCCAACCGCGAGCTGGCTGGCGCCGAAGTGGAGATGGTGCAGCTGGATAACCGCGAGCGCCGCCTGCGCGAAGCGCTGGCCCTGGTGGACAAGGATTACGACTTCGTCCTGATCGATTGCCCGCCGGCGCTGTCGATGCTCACGCTGAACGGCCTGGTCGGCGCGCACGGCGTGATCATTCCGATGCAGTGCGAGTACTACGCGCTCGAAGGCTTGTCCGACCTGGTGAACACCATCAAGAAGGTGCACGCCAACCTGAATCCGGACCTGAAGATCATCGGCTTGCTGCGCGTGATGTTCGACCCGCGCATGACGCTGTCGCAGCAGGTGTCGCAGCAGCTGGAGCAGCACTTCGGCGACAAGGTCTTCAAGACCATCATCCCGCGCAATGTGCGCCTGGCCGAAGCGCCGTCCTACGGCATGCCCGGCGTGACATTCGATCCGACTTCCAAAGGGGCGCAGGCATACATTGCCTTCGGCGCCGAAATGGTTAAACGCATCAAGAAAATGTAATCACTCATGGCAAAGAAAATGAAAGGCCTGGGACGAGGCCTCGACGCGCTGCTGGGCGGAGACCAGGACCCGGCAGACCCGACTTCCCATCCGACCCCGCACGAGATGCAGATCGCTTACCTGCAGGCGGGCAAGTACCAGCCGCGTACCCAGATGGACGAGGGCAGCCTGTCCGAGCTGGCGGCCTCGATCAAGACCCAGGGCATCATCCAGCCGCTGCTGGTGCGCCCGGTGGGTGTGGATAAGTCCAACGGCCACGTGCGCTACGAAATCATCGCCGGCGAACGCCGCTTCCGCGCGGCGCAGCTGGCCGGCCTGGAAAGCGTGCCGGTGCTGGTGAAGGACGTGGACGACACGACCGCGGCCGCGATGGCCCTGATCGAGAACATCCAGCGCGAAGACCTGAACCCGCTCGAAGAGGCGCAGG
>DASWYX010000499.1:0-4037 GCA_036404755.1 Pseudoduganella sp. | reverse complement strand
ACCAGGACCAGATGGTGTTTTATGCGCGCAACGGCACGCCGATCGACTGGAATGGCGACTTTGCCACGCTGGGCGAGGTGCGCATCGTGACCCTGAACGGATGGGCCTACGGCCCGACTTTCGAGCGCGCGCGGCCGCAGTTGCGCCTGAGCGTCGCCAACAGCGTGGAAAGCGGCTTGAAAATGGTGGCGCACCAGCACGTGCAGCTTTTCGCCAGCAACCGGCGCAATACCGAACCGGTGCTGGGAAGGATAGGGCTGTCGGGGCAGATCACCATGCTGCCCAAGGTGATTGAAGTGCAGGAGGGTTACTTCGCCTTCCCGCGCCGCATATCATCCGATGCGCTGCGCAAGGAGTTCGACGCGGAATTCCAGCGCCTTGTCGATAGCGGTGAATTGAGACGCCTTGGTCAGCGACATGAGGTGAACGTGCCTTGAGCAAGCGTTGGTGGCGGCACGCGGCGGATCAATGATCCGCCCTACGACGCGTCCCGGGCCCGTCAGGGCTGTAGGGCGGATCATTGATCCGCCGTGTCAGCGCCGCGACGGCGTCAACACGCTCGGCAACGCCTTCGGCAAGGTTTCCGGATAATCCCGGCTGAAATGCAGGCCGCGGCTCTCGCGCCGCTGCAGCGCACTGTTGACGATCAGCGACGCCACTTCCACCAGGTTACGCAGCTCCAGCAAATCCGGCGTAATGCGGAAGTGAGCGTAATACTCGTCGATCTCCTCCTTCAGCAGCGCGAGGCGGTGCTGGGCGCGTTCCAGGCGCTTGGTCGTGCGCACGATGCCCACGTAGTTCCACATGAAGCGGCGCAGCTCGTCCCAGTTGTGGGCGATGACCACTTCCTCGTCCGCATCGGTGACGCGGCTCTCGTCCCAGTCCGGCAGGAAGGGCGCGCCTTCGCGCGGCTTGGCAAGGATGTCCTGCGCGCAGGCGCGGCCGATGACCACACACTCCAGCAGCGAGTTCGAGGCCAGGCGATTGGCGCCATGCAGGCCCGTGCAGGCCGTTTCGCCCACTGCGTAGAGGCCGGGCAGGTCGGTGCGGCCCAGCAAATCCGTGACCACGCCGCCGCAGGTGTAATGGGCGGCCGGCACGATGGGGATGGGTTCCTTCGTGATGTCGATGCCCAGTTCCAGGCAGCGCGCATAGATGGTCGGGAAGTGCTCGATCAGGAACTCGGCCGGCTTGTGGCTGATATCCAGATGCACATAATCCAGGCCGCGCTTCTTGATTTCAAAGTCGATCGCCCGCGCCACCACATCGCGCGGGGCCAGTTCGGCGCGGTCGTCGTGCGCCAGCATGAAGCGCTGGCCGGCCGCGGCGCCGGCTTCCGGCGGCAATTTCAGCAAGCCGCCTTCGCCGCGGATCGCTTCCGTGATCAGGAACGACTTGGCGTACGGGTGGTATAGACAGGTTGGGTGGAACTGGATGAATTCCATGTTTGACACGCGGCAGCCCGCGCGCCAGGCCATGGCAATGCCGTCGCCGCTGGCCGTGTCCGGATTCGTGGTGTACAGATAGACCTTGCCGGCGCCGCCCGTGGCCATGATCGTGTGCTCGGCCGCGAAAGTGTGCACCTCGCCGGATTTCACGTCCTGCACATAGAGGCCGTGGCAGCGCGG
Organism: Pseudoduganella sp.; assembly: GCA_036404755.1. Taxonomy (GTDB): domain Bacteria; phylum Pseudomonadota; class Gammaproteobacteria; order Burkholderiales; family Burkholderiaceae_D; genus Rugamonas. Next base: position 2,409 of record DASWYX010000499.1, on the reverse strand, counting down.
CTGGCGGTTCTGGGGATGGGGGCCCAGTTTGTCCGAGGTAATCAGGTCGATCGCGCAGTGATGCTCGAAAAGCGTGATGTTCGGATGCGCGCGTACTTTTTCTTCCAGCGTTACCTGCACGGCGTGGCCGGTGGCGTCGGCGGCGTGAATGATGCGGCGCTGGCTATGGCCGCCCTCGCGGGTAAGGTGGAAGCCCAGCTCCGCCGAATCGTCGCGGGTGAAGGGCACGCCCTGGTCAATCAGCCATTCGATGGCCTCGCGGCCGTGTTCAACGATGTAGCGCGTGGCGCCTTCGTCGCACAAGCCGCCGCCGGCGACCAGTGTGTCGGCGATGTGCTGCTCGTGGCTGTCGCCCGAATCGAGCACCGCGGCGATACCGCCCTGGGCCCAGTTGCTGGCGCCGTCCAGCAGCTCGCGTTTGGAAATAATGGCAACCTTGCGGCTCTCCGCAAGATGCAGTGCTACCGACAGACCGGCAAGTCCGCTGCCGACAATGGCGACATCAAATTTCATGGTGATTCGTGTTTTCGTGCGGTCAAGACCAACACTATAGACCATTTGCCATCCTTGCGCTGCCTTGCGGCGGCTCAAAATCATCCGCTTGCGCGTACGGCATCATGGATGAGCGCAAGGAGGAAGCATGGCGAAGAAGAAGCTCTTGGTGGTGGAAGACGATCCCGGGCTGCAAAGGCAGCTGCGCTGGACGCTGGACGCCTACGACGTGGTTTTCGCGTCGGAGCGCCAGATGGCGATGAATCAGCTGCGCCGCCACCAGCCGGCTGTCGCCACCATCGACCTTGGACTGCCGCCCGAAACCGATGGCGCGGGCGAAGGGCTGGCGCTGCTGCAGCAGATGCTGGCGATTGCGCCCGGGATGAAGGTGATCGTCCTCTCCGGTAACCAGGACCGTGCCAATGTGCTGAAGGCGATGGCGCTCGGTGCATACGATTTTCATCAAAAGCCGATGGACGCCGACGCGCTGCGCCTGATGACGGAGCGCGCCTTCTTCCTGCACTCGGTACAGGAGGAAAACCGGCGCATGCTGCAGACCGAGGCGGATTCTCCGCTGGCCGGCATCATCACGCGCGATCCCGGCATGCTGCGCGTCTGCCGCAGCGTGGAGAAGGTGGCGCCCAGTTCGGCGAGCGTCATGCTGCTGGGCGCATCCGGCAGCGGCAAGGAATTGCTGGCGCGCGGTGTTCACAGCTTGAGCGCGCGGCGCGGCAAGCGCTTCGTCGCCATCAATTGCGCTGCGATTCCCGAGCAGCTGCTGGAAAGCGAGTTATTTGGCTACGAGAAGGGCGCCTTCACCGGCGCCGAGCGCCAGACGCTGGGCAAGATCGAGCTAGCCAGTGGAGGCACCTTCTTCCTCGATGAAATCGGCGACATGGCCCTGCCTTTGCAGGCAAAGCTGCTGCGCTTCCTGCAGGAGCGCGTGATCGAGCGCGTCGGCGGACGGGGCGAAATCAAGGTCGATGTGCGCGTGGTTTGCGCGACGCATCGAAACGTCAAAGCCCTGGTGGACGCTGGCACCTTTCGCGAAGATCTGTTTTACCGACTGAGCGAGATCGTGCTGGTGATTCCGCCGCTGCGCGAGCGAATCGGCGACTGCGTGCTGCTGGCGCAGTATTTCCGGCACCGCTTCTGCGTTTCCGAGCGCCGTCCCTCGATGCCGTTCAGCGCCGACGCGTTGGCCGCCATCGAAGTCCACGGCTGGCCGGGGAATGTGCGCGAGATGGAGAATTGCATCAAGCGCGCTGTCATCATGGCCGAGGGCCCGCAGATCACGGCAGCCGACCTCGGACTGCCGCCGATCGCCGTGCAGTCCGAGAGCATGGACCTGCGCGAGGCGCGCGGTGCGGCCGAATACAGAGTCATGGTCCGCGCGCTGGCACGCACCGGCGGCAATATCGCCCGCGCGGCCGAGCTCATGGGCGTGAGCCGCCCGACCCTGTACGACCTGATGAACCACCACGGCATTAAATAAGGCCCTTCACGGAGGCCCGCGAAACGCGCGCATCTCACCCTCATCCCGCCACACCCGCGCAGCATCGCGCCCGACCCGTCCTGCGTCGCGCCCCTCCAGCCCGCCTCCCGGCCCCTTAGCCCTCATCGCGCCCTCCACCTCGCTCCCGCCCCCTCCGCTCGACGCGCGAAGGGAGATGTACTGATTTTTTCGGTTTTTACTAAAACGCGCTATCTCTTACTACTCCGCGCGAGACACCACTATTTCGCGCTAGCCGATTCTAACGAACACAGGCCACAGCACTTTCGGAGACATCATGTCGACGCTCCACTACCCGATCCGCGTGCCCAGCGATCTGCTGGAAGCCCTGGGCGAATTCACCGGCCAGTTCTGGTCGATGGAACCTTTCATCTGCGAGGCAATCCGCAACTATCTGCGGCCGG
>DASWYX010000498.1:0-5890 GCA_036404755.1 Pseudoduganella sp. | reverse complement strand
GGAATTCGGCGTCGTGCACGCCGGAGCGCAGCAGGTCCGGCGTCTGGCCGATCGCTTCGGCCGGGGTGTAGCCGGTGATGCGCGTGAAGGCGCCGTTGATCGAGACGATGCGCTCGCGGGCATCGGTGATCAGCACGCCCTGGTCGCTGTCTTCGATGATGCGCGCGTGCAGGCTGTTCTTTTCCTCCGGCGACAGGCCTTCATTGACGGGCGACAGCTTGACCCGCATGCCGACCGCGTTGCCGCCCTCGTCGTGCGCCAGCGAGATCGCCGCGCGCACCCAGATCACTTCGCCGGACTTCTTGCGGCGCCGCACTTCGGTAACGGCGTTGTCCTTCTCCAGCACGAGTTCCGCGATATTGCCGCCCTCATCGTCGTCCGTGTACAGGAAGAGGATGTGCTGGCCCAGCGCTTCCGCGGCCGTGTAGCCGAACATGCGCTCGACGCCTGCGTTCCAGGCCGTGATATAACCGGCCAGGTCCATCTCCAGTTCGGGCGCGGCGGCGATTGCCGGCCTGGCCCGCAGCGCGGCCAGCGCGTCTTCCAGTTCGCGCAGCGTGGCAGCCAGCGCTTCGCCCTGCTGGCCTTGCGCCAGGCGGGCCAGCGCCTGGCAGCGGGAGATGGCGTGCTCAGCCATGTGCGGCAACCTCGCCCGTCACTTCCAGCATCCACAGGTTGGCGTCGGCCACGATGGCGTTGAATTCGGCCGGCGAGACCTGCAGCGCTTCCAACCGGCGCGCAACGTCAGCAAACGCGCCCCGCTCGGCCGCTTCGACGATGGACAGCAATTCGCCCAGCTCACCCTGTTTTTGCAGCAGCGCCTGCAGGGCCGCCTCGCCAATGCTCAGCGGCGCCAGCAACTGCTCCAGCGGCATGCCGAACAGGACGCCGAGCAGCGAGAACATGCCGGCCATGAACGCCTGCTCCTGGGCTGCCTTGCCCTGCCCCGTGGCGCGCGCCAGCAGCTCCAGCATGCGCGCCCGCACGGATACGCGGGCCAGCAGCATGGCCGAGCGCAGATCGCCGTCGCGCGCCGCGAACAGCATCAGGTTCAGCCAGCGCCGCAGCTGGGCGCGGCCGAGGATGAGAATGGCCTGGTTGAAGCTGGTGATTTTGCGCCCCGTGCCCATGCCCAGCGAGTTGACCAGCTTGAGCAGATGATAGGACAGCGTCGGGTCGCGCCGCAGCACGGCTTCGATTTCATGGTTTTCCGCGTCGTTGCTGACCAGCTGCACCAGCTGCAGGGCCAGCGCGCGCGAGGCGGCCTGCGAGCCGCTGGGGCGCTGTGGCGGCTGCAGTGCCCAGTCGCCCTCGATCCAGTCGATCTCCGGCGCCGGCAGCAGCACGCTGTCGTCGGTGCGCAGCACACGCTGCCCGGGCCGCGTGTGCCAGCCGGCAGCGGCCAGGGCGGCATCCTCGCCACGGTAAAAGCATGGCAACTTTTGCGCCAGCTCGGCCAGCGCTTGCGGCAAGCCATCCTGCGGCGCACCGGAAAACACGAGGGCAGCGGGTTTACCCTGGCGATTCGCCAACAGGTTCAGGAAAACGGGAGAGACGGCCAGGGAAGCATTCATCCCGGTATGGTACTCCGAAACAGTTGGCACTCGTCAACACTACTCTGGGTAGATGCACAGCTCAGACAACAGCACCTTGACTAAAAGCAATTCCCGGCAAGTGCAGGCAGAGACGTTCGAACAAGTTCGGCGCCTGCATGCGGTTCAGCCACCATTCCAGCGCGGCGCCCGTTTCGCCCGTGCGCCAGGCCAGGTAGAAGGTTTCCTCGGGCTTCGGTTCCTCCACCTGCTTTTCCACCAGCAGGCCGGCGAGGATGGCGGCGCGCGCGCACTGCTCCGGCAGGAAGCCGAAACCGAGGCCGCCGATCTGGTAATCGAACTTGGCCTGCATGGTGGGCACGGTCAGGCTGTCCTGCCCCATCAGCACGCCGACCGTGCGGGCCGCGGACTGGCGCGACGAGTCGGCCATCACGACGGCGCGGTGGTACTGCAGCTGTTCGCGTCCCAGCACGCCCGGCTCCTTCGCCAGCGGATGGGCGGGCGCTACGCAAAAGATCCATTTCAGGCTGCCGATCGCCTGCGAGATATAGCCGCCGCCGGCCGGGCCGTCGCCGGGCGCGCCCACGATCAGGTCCACGCGCCGGTCCAGCAGCGCTTCCCAGCTGCCGGACAGCGCTTCCTGCACCACGCGCAGGCGGGTCTGCTGGGCCACCTCGTAGAAGGCCTTGACGTCCTCGCGCAGCACGGCGGCGGTGAACATGGAGTCGATGCCGACGGCGATTTCCGTTTCCCAGCCCGAAGCGACGCGGCGCACGCGCGATTCCAGGTCCTGCGCCGCCTTCAGCAGGTAGCGGCCTTCCTTCAGCAGCTCGCTTCCAGCCCGCGTCAATTCAACACGGGGGCCGATGCGTTCGAACAGCTGCACGCCCATATCGTCCTCCAGCTTGGCGACGGTATAGGAGATGGTCGAAGGCACGCGGTGCATCTCCTTGCCGGCGGCGGAAAACGATCCGCGGCGGTCGATGGCATCCATGATCAGCAGGGCATCCAGGCTCAGTCTCAGCATTTTCGATTTTTTCGATGATAGCTCGGCAAATTTTCCGTTTTTTAAACTCGGAAGGGGCTCATATACTGTGAATCATCCATTCGAAATTATCGCACAAGGAGCTGATCATGTTGCAAATTCGTAAAAGTGAAGAACGCGGTATCGCCAACTTTGGCTGGCTCGACTCTCGCCACAGCTTTTCCTTTGGCCATTACTATGACCCGAAGCACGTCGGTTTTGGTCCCCTGCTCGTCATCAATGAAGACAAGGTGACCCCGGCCCAGGGCTTCGGCACCCACGGCCACCGCGACATGGAAATCATTTCCTACGTGCTGAGCGGCGCGCTGGAGCACAAGGACAGCATGGGCAACGGCTCGGTGCTGCACTACGGCGACGTACAGCGCATGAGCGCGGGCACCGGCGTGCGCCACAGCGAGTTCAATCACTCGCATGACGAAGGCGTGCACTTCCTGCAGATCTGGATCCAGCCGAACCAGGTCGGCATCCAGCCTTCGTATGAGGAAAAGCACTTCACGCCGGAGAGCAAGTCCAACACGCTGCGCCTGATCGCCTCCAGCGACGGCCGTGAAGGCTCGGTGCTGATCCACCAGGATGCGTCGATCTATGCGGCCATCCTGGACGGCTCGACCGACCTGGAACACAAGCTGGCAGCGGGACGCCAGGCCTATGTGCACGTGATCCGCGGCACGGTGAACGTCAACGGCACGCCGCTGCGCGGTGGTGATGCCTTGAAAATCACCGATGACAACCTCATAACGCTGAAAGAAGGCAAGGCTGTAGAGCTCCTGCTCTTCGACCTGCCCAGCTAATAGCTGCTATGATTGCAGGGCGTACCAGTCTGTAAAGATTGGTACGCCCTTTACTCGTTTTGGAAAGATACTCATGCTGCCCGCCGTAGAAAAAGAAGAACTGGACTATGTCACTTCCTGCGCGCTGCCGACGCCATGGGCCCAGTTCACGCTGCATGCCTTCGTTGAGCATGCAACGGGCAAGGAACACCTGGCCATGGTCCTCGGCGATATCGGCGACGGCCAGCCGGTGCTGGCGCGCGTCCATTCCGAATGCCTGACCGGCGACGTGCTGTTCTCGCAGCGCTGCGACTGCGGCGCCCAGCTGGAAGGCGCGCTGAAACGCATCGCGGACGAAGGCCGGGGCGTGCTGCTTTACCTGCGCCAGGAAGGGCGCGGCATTGGCCTGATCAACAAGATGCGCGCCTACCGCCTGCAGGAAGCGGGCCTGGATACCGTGCAGGCCAACGAACAACTGGGCTTCAAGCCGGACCAGCGCAATTACGCGCTGGTGGAACCGATGCTGAAGCAGTTCGGCGTGAAGGCCCTGCGCCTGATGACCAACAACCCTCGCAAGATCGCCGCCATGGGCAACCTGGGCGTGGACGTGGTCGAGCGCGTGCCGCTGCTGGTCAACCGCAATGCCTTCAACCAGCGATACCTGGACACCAAGGCGCTCAAGCTGGGGCATATGATGCATGCCACCACTCCACCTGCTGCCGAAGACGGCGAACTCTAAGGCATGAACTTCACCAAGCTTGCTTTATCACTGACTTTGACCTGGGGCTGCGCCAGCGCACTGGCCGCCCCGCCTCCCCTCCCCGGCCAGCCGCAGCAAGCGCCGCGCCCGCAGCAGCAAGCCGGTGACGACGCCGCACTGCCCACGCCCTCCAGCTCAGCCCAGAAACTGTATTCCAGCGCCAAGGCCGACCTGCTGCAGGTGCGCTCGCTGCTGAAAAGCGGCCGCACCCAGTCCTCCGTCGGCTCCGGCTTCCTGGTCGGCACGTCGAACCTGGTGCTGACCAATTACCACGTGGTCTCGCAATTCGCCCTCGATCCGGAAACCTATATCGGCGAATGGGTGGACACGGCGGGCCAGCGCGGCAATATCGAACTGCTGGCGGTGGACGTGCTGCACGACCTGGCCGTGGTGCGCGTAAACCGCTACGGCACCGGCGTGTTCAGCGTGCCGGAAAAACCGGTGCAGCTGTCGCAGGGACAGTACCTGTACTCGCTGGGCAATCCGCTGGACCTGGGCTTTGCCATCTCCGAAGGCGCCTACAACGGCGTGATCACGCGCAGCTTCTACGACCAGCTGCTGTTCACCGGCCCGATCAACGCCGGCATGAGCGGCGGCCCGAGCGTAACTGCCAATGGCGAAGTGGTGGGCGTGAACGTCTCCAAGCGCCTCGATGGTGAGCTGGTGAGCTTCCTGGTGCCGGCGCGCTACGCGCAGGAATTACTGAAGAAGGTCACGCCGGACCTGAAGCCGCCCAAGGATTTCACGGCCGTCGTGGCGCAGCAGCTGCTGGCCCACCAGAAGGCCATGATCGACCAGCTGTTCTCCACGCCGCTGACCATGAAGGCCATGGGCCCTTACGAAGTGCCGATGCGCGAATCGGAACAGATGCGCTGCTGGGGGCGCTCCAACGTGCGCGGCGACAAGCCCTTCTCGGTGGATATCACCAACTGCTCGATGGAGTCGGCCATCTTCGTTTCCGGCTCGCTGCAGACAGGTGCGGTCTCCATCCAGCACCAGTACATGCGCAGCGCCGGCCTCGATGCGATCCGCTTCGCCCAGCTTTCCTCCGCATCGTTCAAGAACGAAGCCTTCGGCAGCAACCGGGACAGCCGCCTGACCGGCCCCACCTGCACCGAAGAATTCGTCCGCAACGACACCCTGCCCATGCGCGCCGTGCTGTGCGTGAAGGCTTACCGCAAGTTCGAAGGCTTGTACGACTTTTCCCTGCTGGTGGCCAGCACGGATGACAGCTTGATGAACCTGCAGAGCCGGATGGATGCGCGCGGCGTATCCTATGAAAACGGCATGCGTGCCTCGCGCGCCTTCCTGAAATCGGTGGCGCGCGGAGGCAAGAAATGAAGGGGCCGTACTTCATCGAAACGCTGGCCCGCAACGGCGATGTGCTGCACCGGCATCGCGTGGCCGATCTGCCGATCACGCTGGGCCGCGGCTACGACAATGATTTCATCCTGGACGACGCGCACACCGCCGCCCGTCACGCCGTGGTCGATGCTGGCGAAGACGGCGGTCTCGTGATGCGCGACCTGGGCAGCGAAAACGGCATCGTCGTGCAGGGCAAGAAGTTCCGCATTTCGCCGATCGACGGCACGACCGTGGTGCGCCTGGGGCATACCCGCCTGCGCATCCGCGACGCCAGCTTCCCGGTGGAGCCGGAAGTCACCGACACCACGATGCATGCCTGGGAAGGCGGCGCGCCCGCCGTGGCCGGCCTGGCCCTGATCGCCCTGTTCACGAGCGCGGAGGAAGCGCTGTCGGACGC
>DASWYX010000497.1:0-2955 GCA_036404755.1 Pseudoduganella sp. | reverse complement strand
GTGTGCTCAATTATGTTCCTGCCCTGGCGCTTGGCCCGGTCATCGAACACCTGCAACTGTTTAAATAAGGAGCGCCTTCATGTCGCAAGCGCATACCCAAAAAGACATGGCGATGCCCACCCTGCAGCCGGGCAAATGCCTGAAGCTGTTCGACTCGCAGCTGGTGGTGCCGGCCATTGCCGAATCCTTCTACAAACTGAATCCGATGGTGCAGCTGCGCAGCCCGGTGATGTTCGTGGTTTATGTAGGCAGCATCATCACCACGCTGCTCTACATCCAGTCCCTGGTCGGACAGGGCGAGGCCAGTTCGGGCTTCATCCTGGCCACCGCGGTCTGGTTGTGGTTCACCGTGCTGTTCGCCAATTTCGCCGAAGCGCTGGCCGAGGGCCGCAGCAAGGCCCAGGCGGCGTCGCTGCGCAGCCTGAAGCAGAGCGTGACGGCCAAGAAGCTGGCTACGCCCAAGCATGGTACGCCCTGGCTGCCATGCCCGGCCACCGACCTGCGCAAGGGGGCTTACCTGCTGGTCGAAGCGGGCGATGTGATCCCGATCGATGGCACGGTGATCGAAGGCGTGGCTTCGGTGGACGAAAGCGCCATTACCGGCGAATCGGCGCCGGTGATCCGCGAATCCGGTGGCGACTTTTCGTCCGTCACCGGCGGTACGCGCGTGCTGTCCGACTGGCTGGTGGTGCAGGTGACGTCCAATCCGGGCGAAACCTTCCTGGACCGCATGATCGCCATGGTGGAAGGCGCCAAGCGCAAGAAAACACCGAACGAGATTGCCTTGACCATCCTGCTGGTGGCGCTGACCATCGTGTTCCTGGTCGTCACCGCAACGCTGCTGCCGATGTCGCTGTATTCGGTGGAGGTGGCGCAGGCCGGTACGCCGATCACCATCACCGTTCTGATCGCACTGCTGGTGTGCCTGATTCCGACCACCATCGGCGGCCTGCTGTCGGCCATCGGCGTGGCGGGCATGAGCCGCATGATGCAGGCCAATGTGATCGCCACCTCCGGCCGCGCGGTGGAGGCGGCGGGCGACGTGGACGTGCTGCTGCTTGACAAGACCGGCACCATCACGCTCGGCAACCGCCAGGCTTCCGCCTTCTTCGCGGCGCCGGGCGTAAGCGAGCGCGAACTGGCCGACGTGGCGCAACTGGCATCGCTGGCCGACGAAACGCCGGAAGGCCGTAGTATCGTGGTGCTGGCCAAGCAGAAGTTCAATATCCGCGAACGCGAGCTGTCGCCGGTGCATGCCGTGTTCCTGCCGTTCTCCGCGCAAACCCGCATGAGCGGCGTGGACATGGACGGCCGCGAAGTGCGCAAGGGTGCTGCGGAAGCCGTGCGCAAGCATGTGGAAGAGCGTGGAAATGCCTTCCCGGCTGAAGTGCTGCGTAGCGTCGATGTCGTGGCGCGCCGCGGCAGCACGCCGCTGGTGGTCGCCGACTCGGGCCGCGTGATGGGCGTGGTGGAGCTGAAGGACATCGTCAAGGGCGGTATCAAGGAGCGCTTCGCCGAACTGCGCCGCATGGGCATCAAGACCGTGATGATCACCGGCGACAATAAGGTGACGGCTGCCGCCATCGCCGCCGAAGCTGGGGTGGACGACTTCCTGGCTGAAGCGACGCCGGAAGATAAGCTCAAACTGATCCGCGACTACCAGTCCGACGGGCGCCTGGTGGCGATGACCGGCGACGGCACCAACGACGCTCCGGCGCTGGCCCAGGCCGACGTGGCCGTGGCCATGAGCTCGGGCACGCAGGCCGCCAAGGAGGCGGGCAACATGGTGGACCTGGATTCCAATCCGACCAAGCTGCTGGAAATCGTGGAGATTGGCAAGCAGATGCTGATGACACGCGGTTCGCTGACCACCTTCTCGATCGCCAACGACGTGGCGAAGTACTTCGCCATCATCCCGGCGGCCTTCGTCGGCACCTACCCGCAACTGAAGGCGCTGGACATCATGCGCCTGACCAGTCCCAACTCGGCCATCATGTCTGCGGTGATCTTCAATGCGCTGATCATCGTGTTCCTGATTCCGCTGGCCCTGAAGGGCGTGCGCTACCGCGCCATCGGCGCCAATGCGCTGTTGCGCCGTAACCTGCTGATCTATGGCGTGGGCGGTCTGATCCTGCCGTTCCTTGGCATCAAGCTGATCGACGTCCTGCTGGCAGCCTTCAACCTTGTATAAGCTGGAGTTCAATATGATTTCGACTATTCGCCCGGCGCTGGTGCTGTTCGCCGGCCTGACTCTGGCCTGTGGCGTGCTCTACCCGCTGGCCGTGACCGGCATCGGCTCGGCTGCGTTCCCGGCGCAGGCGGCCGGTTCCATTCTGGAAGTCAACGGCAAGCCAGTGGGTTCGGCCCTGATCGGCCAGCAGTTCACCGCGCCCAGGTACTTCTGGGGCCGCCCATCGGCCACCGGCCCGATGCCCTACAACGCCAATGGCTCCAGCGGTTCCAACCAGGGACCGCTGAATCCGGCCTTCACCGACGCCGTCAAGGGCCGGATCGAGGCCCTGAAGGCGGCCGATCCCGCCAATACCGCGCCCATTCCGGTCGATCTGGTGACCGCTTCCGGCAGCGGCCTGGATCCGGAAATCAGCCTGGCGGGTGCGCTTTACCAGGTTAATCGCATCGCGGCGCAGCGCCATGTGGAGCCGGAGCAGGTGCGCGCTCTGGTTGAGCAGCACGCCAGCAAGCAGTATTTCGGCTTTTTCGGCGAGCCGCGCGTCAATGTCCTGGCGCTGAATCTGGCGCTGGACGGAAAAACGCCGCATACTCGCTGATATGATGCCGAACGACGACGACCGACCCGATCCCGATGCGCTGCTGGCGCAGGTGCAGGCGCAGGAACGCAAGGCTGCGCGCGGCAAGTTGCGCATCTACTTCGGGGCGTCGGCGGGCGTCGGCAAAACCTACGCCATGCTGTCGGCTGCCCGCAAGCTGCAGGCG
>DASWYX010000496.1:0-6310 GCA_036404755.1 Pseudoduganella sp. | reverse complement strand
CGGTCCGTCAGCAGGCTGCGGTTGGCAAGGCCGGTCAGGGCGTCGTACTGCGCATGGTACGCCAGCTGCTCGGCATCGTTGCGCGCGCCGGTGATGTCGTTGAAGATGGCGATGAAGTGCTCAGGTTCGCCCTCCGCGCTGAGAACCGGCGCCACGTGGACTTCGTTCCAGAACGGCGAACCATCCTTGCGGTAGCTGCGCAGCACGGCGCGCTCGTCGCGCTGTTCGCGCAATGCCAGGCGGATTTCCTGGAAAGCCTGCTGCTGGTTGTCTTCGCCGACGAGGAAGTTGACGCCTTTGCCGATCGTTTCATCCGCCGTGTAGCCGGTGATGCGGGTGAAAGCGGCGTTCACGTATTCGATGGGGAAGCCCTGCCGCGTAAGGCTGGCGATCATGATGGCGTTGAAGCTGGACTCGATGGCGCGCTCGCGCAGGTGCAGGTCGGCTTCCGAAGCCTGCAACGCCTTGCTCATCGTATTGAAGGACGCCGCCAGCTCGCCGATCTCGTCGCGCGAGTTCAGGTCCACGCTCACATCGCGCTCCCCGCGCGACAGCCGCAGCGCCGCGCCGCTCAGTAGCTTGATGGGACGGGAAACGCTGCGGGACACATAAATGGCGCAGCCGAGGGCCAGCAGCAGGCCAAGGGTACCTACGCCTGCCACAAGCCCCAGCGTTTCGCGCACCTGCTGTTCGAGCACGCGGTAGACCGGCGTGTATTCATACGTGAGAGCCGCCACGATCTGGTGGTTTTTGTCGTACACGGGCACGACGATCTGGCGCATTTCCGGCGTACGCTCCGTGGGCGGTTCCGTCATGGTACGCGGCTGGCCATCGTGTAGCGTTTGCGCCACAACGGCGCGGCGCGGGCCATTTTCAATCGCATGGCCGACATCAGCCTTGCTCACATCGGCCACGACGTTGAAATTGCGGTCGATGATTTCCAGATCGCGGTTTTGCCGCTGCGCCATGAAATCCATGACGTCCTGATAGGTCGCGGCATCTTGCTCGAAGGACGCCATCGTGGCGATCGCCGTCGCCACATTCTGCGCTTCGGAAACCACGGACATATGAGCGAGCTCGCGAAAGCGCTCCAGCCCGAGAGTGCCTACCCCGCCGACGATCAGGAACATCGCTGCCGTGACGGACGTCAGCTTCGTAGAAATGCGCATCGAACCCCCCGGAGCCAGCGCGTGACTATTTGTAAGATAGCTATATTGTTACATTTAACATTTTTTATTGTATGCCATAGTTCAGGACAAAAAAAAGGTTCATTGCGAGATTACCGGGAAACGCTGGCGGCTCGCCCATCATCACGCCCACCCGCGCCGCATCGCGCCGCACCGACCGTTGCGTCGAGCCCCCTCCGCCCGACGCGTGTAGGGAGGTGTTCTGATTTTTTCGGTTTTTACTAAAACACGATATCTCTTACTAATTCGCGCTGGTCGCCGCTATTTCGCCCGAGTCTGCACTAATCAGGGAACTAATCTGCGCTAGAGGCCTCTAACGAACACAGGCCACAAGCATTTAGTACCGATTGGCGTTCCGAACTGCAATTTTAGTAAGGGATATCGCGGTTTCGCAGGCCTAATAACGAAGTAGTGCTGCTTAGTAAAAACCCATTTTCGGAGACCCATCATGTCGACGCTCCACTACCCGATCCGCGTGCCCAGCGATCTGCTGGAAGCCCTTGGCGAATTCACCGGCGAATTATGGTCGGACTTCTTGGCGTTGGAGCCCTTCATTTGCTAGGCAATCCGCAACTACGTGTGCCCGGCAGCGTCGGCTCAGGCGCAACCGCAGCCGTCCGAAGCCGCCAGTTCGGGATACCAGTGGAAGCAAGTCTTCCTTCCCGACGGCACACGGCTGCGCGCCAGCTTCGGCGGGCACAATTATTTCGCCAGGGTGGAGGGCGGCGAGATCAAATACGGCGAGCATGCGATGTCGCCATCCCGCTTTGCCAATCTGCAGGGCAGCGGCAACCGCAACGCCTGGAGGGCCGTCTGGCTCTGCCTGCCCGGCAGTCAGGAATGGGTGCTTGCCGATGTTTGCCGGTCGGCGCGGCAAGCGGCGATAGCGCGGCTGATTGGCGATGGGGCGCCGGCCGGGGGACCGCCGCGAGAGCGGGAGCAAACCGGAGTTCGCGAGCAAACCGGAACCCTGGACCGGCGCGTAGCTGACCGCCGCATGCCCCGCCTGGTTGTTGACGGCAGGCGTAACCTGGACCTGCGTCAGCCCGGTGTGCGCGTACGCGCCTTGCATCCAGGTGGCTCAGGCCAAAACGAGCCGAGGGTGCCGGTCGCGATTAGCATCAGCGGCAATCAACGCAAAAGCGGCGCCGGGCGAAATGACCGCCGCAAGCGCATTGCGGCGAGCGGCCTTGCCGGAAATCCGTGAAGAAGCAAAAAAAAAGCCCGGCGCGAGGCCGGGCGTTTCAAGGTGGGCTGAATTACCAGCCGTGGCGGTGATGGTGGCCGCGTCCGCGGCCTTCGTAGTAGTAGACCGGGGCGGGCGCGTAGTAGCGCTCACGGACGTAGACCGGAGCGGGCTCAACGTAGACAGGGGCCGGGCGCACATAAACCGGGGCCGGTTCGTAGTACACCGGAGCAGGCTGGTAGTAGCTTGGGCCGGAGTTGACGTAGACACGGGTATCGGTATAACCACGGCCGTGACGATAGCCGCGGTCCGAGCTGATGGCGTTACCCACTGCTGCGCCAACCACGCCGCCGACCAGGGCGCCACCGGAGCCGTTCTGGCTACCGATTGCTGCGCCGATCACGGCGCCAGCTGCGGTGTTGAAGTCACGGTCGCCGGCTGCGAAGGCAGCGGAGGAAGCGGTGAGGGCGGCGCCCATCAGCACCAGCCCAGCGATACGTTTGTCGAACATGGTATTTCCCCTTGTGCTTGCCCGGACCGGAATGGCCCAGGGGTCTCTCATTGGTATTCACTATATCCAAGGGGAAGCAAGTACTCCACGACTAATACAGATTCTTACAATCTAAAATGTTCCCAATCATCCCGTAACAAACTGAAGATTTTGACATCCTGGTAATGTCCGTTCACGAAGAAGGCCTGGCGCAGCGTCCCTTCCTCCCGGAAGCCGCATTTCTGCGCCACGCGGATCGAGCCAATGTTTTCCGGCGCGGTCAGTACTTCCAGCCGGTGCACGGGATTGATGCGGAACAGGTAATCGACCAGCAACTGCACCGCCTCGGTCGTATAGCCCATGCCGGCCAGGCGCTGGTCGAACAGGCGGTAACCGATTTCGCGGCTGCTGGGTGTGCGCGTCTTGAAATGCGTGATGACGCCGACGATGTGGTGGGTGATCTGGTCTTCGACGACGAAGAGCTCATTGTCTTCGGTGACAAATCCATTCTGCGTAAATTCACGCCGCATCACTTCCGGCGACTTGAAGAACAGCGAAAAGTACTCGCCACGCGAGGGCAGGTCGTTGACCAGCGCAATGAACGTGTTGAGGTCCGTGTTGAGCAGATGGCGGACGAGGCAGAGTTGTCCTTTTAGCATAAAACCATGGTAGGCCAGTGAGGCTGGATGGTCAATACATTGTGTTACTGCAAAACATTGTTAAATAGGATATTGTTACGTGTTCCTAGCGAACATCAACCATCTTCACAGGACACGTATGCAACTTCGCAAGCCCCTTCTGAACGCCCTGGCCACCTGCCTGCTGGGCGCGGGCCTGATCGGCAATACCCTTGCCGCGCCCAACGATGCCGAGACCCTCGGCAAGATCCGCGATGCCGCGATGCAGGACGACTGGGCGTATCAGCGCCTGGAAGACCTGACCGACCTGGTTGGCCCGCGCCTTTCGGGTTCCGCTGGCGCCGCCGCAGCCGTCGAGCAGGTTGCCGATGCCATGCGCAAGCTGGGCGCCAAAGTTACGCTGCAGCCGGTCAAGGTGCCGCACTGGGTGCGCGGCGAAGAGAAGGGCGAGATCGTCGATTACAAGGGCCGTCCCGCCAACGTCACGCAGAAAGTGGTGCTGACGGCGCTGGGCGGCTCGGGCGCGACCCCGGCCAACGGGCTGACCGCGAACGTGATCGTGATCCACGACTTCGACGAACTGAAGGCGCACGCCGCCGAAGTGAAGGGCAATATCGTGCTGTTCGACGTGGCCTTCGACCAGGCCATGGCCGATCGCGGCCTGGCCGGTCCGGCCTATGGACGCGGCTCCAGCTTCCGTACCAATGGTCCGCGCCAGGCGGCTGAACTGGGTGCGGTGGCGGCCCTGGTGCGCTCGGTGGGCGGCGCCAACTTCCGCCTGCCGCACACCGGCTTGACCATTCTCGCCGATGGCAAGCGCATTCCCGCCGCCGCCGTGTCGGCCGAGGATGCGATGCTGATCTCGCGCCTGAGCAAGCGCGGTCCCGTGAAACTGAAACTGATGATGACGCCGCAGATGCTGCCGGAAGCGGACAGCTTTAACGTGATCGCCGACCTGCCGGGTACTGAGAAGCCGGAAGAAGTGGTGATCGTGTCCGGCCACCTGGATTCCTGGGACCTGGCTACCGGCGCGCATGACGACGCCACCGGCGTGACCGGCGCCATGGCCGTGATCAAGACCTTGAACCAGCTGGGCCTGAAGCCGCGCCGTACCATCCGCGTGGTGGCGTGGATGAGCGAGGAAAACGGCGGCGCGGGCGGCAACGCCTATCACAGGTCGAACAAGGCTGTGCTGGACAAGCAGATCGCGGCCATTGAATCTGACGGTGGCGCAGGCCGCTCCTTCGGCTTCCAGGCCAGCGTGCGTCCGCAATACGAGAAGCTGTTTGCGCCGCTGCAGAAGTCCCTGGTGCCGATCGGCGCCGGCGTGTTCCAGCGCCGCGACGTGATGGGCGCCGGCGACCTGCATGCGATGGAAGCCGACGGTGTGCCGACCTTCCAGCCTTTGGTGGATACCAGCGCTTATTTCAACTGGCATCACACGGCGGCCGATACCTTCGACAAGGTGAATCCGGATGATGTGAAGCGCCATGTGGCCGTGCTGTCGACCATGACCTGGTATCTGGCCAACATGGAAGAGCCTATCGGACGGGCGCCGGAGCAGTTCAAGTAAAACCTAAAACCAGGGTTAGACCCAAGGGACTCGGCGTCCCCGTCTGACCCCTCACGCGGCGGCCGCAGGCCCAGGGTCTGACCCTTGGGACTCGGCGTCCCCGTCTGACCCGGTCTTAGGTTCTAAAACGCATTCAGCGGAATCTTCAAATACCGCACCCCATTCTCCTCAGCCTCCGGCAACTGTCCCGCGCTGATATTCACCTGGATCGCTGGCAGGATCAGCACCGGCATCGCCAGCGTCGCATCGCGCCGCGTGCGCATGGCGACGAAGTCCGCCTCCGTCACCCCATCCCGCACATGGATATTGGACGCGCGCTGCTCCGCCACCGTCACTTCCCATGCAGGCCCGCGTCCGGCAGGTGGATAGTCATGGCACATGAACAGTCGCGTCTCCGCCGGCAATGAAAGCAGGCGGTGGATCGACCGATACAGTTGTGAAGCCGAGCCGCCCGGAAAATCGCAGCGCGCCGTACCCACGTCCGGCATGAACAGCGTATCGCCCACAAACACGGCATCGCCGATCTGGAAAGCCATATCCGCCGGCGTATGTCCCGGCACGTGCAGGGCGCGGGCGGTCAATGCGCCGATGGCGAATTCCTCATCGGGCTCGAACAGGCGGCCGAACTGCGAACCATCCTGCTGTCCCTTGCGCGTGAACACGTGCGAGAACGCGTGCTGCACGGTGCGGATGCCCGCGCCGATGCCGATGCGGCCACCGATCTTTTCCTGCAAATACGGCGCGGCGGACAGGTGGTCGGCGTGGGCGTGGGTCTCCAGCAGCCATTCCACCGTCAGCCCGCGTTCGCGCACGAAATCCACTACGCGGTCGGCTGACGCGGTCGACGTGCGCCCGGCTTTCGGATCGTAATCGAGTACCGAGTCGATCACGGCGCAGGCGCCGCCATCGCGCTCGAACACGACAGAAGTAATCGTGGAAGTGGCAGGGTCAAAAAATCCGTGGATCTCGGGCTTCATAGCAACTTGATAGGTTTTGGAGGCGGCGCAATTATATAAAGAATCGTGATATGAAGGGGGCGGCGATATGAGTTTTATGATGCAAGGATCACCGTTTGTGACGTGCGTGGTGTAATTTGTGCTTCATGCTAATCTTTTTATACGAGGCTAAAAGGAGAACGCATGCAAAGATCCGCTCTGCTGCGCATTGCCATGGTGCTGGCATCCCTGGAGGCAGCCTCGGCCTCCGCCACAACCGTCCAGGACAGCCTTGCCGCCC
>DASWYX010000495.1:0-5051 GCA_036404755.1 Pseudoduganella sp. | reverse complement strand
CGCCGACGTTATCGACATCCTGAAATTGGCGGCCTGAAAGGACTCATCATGACCAGCAAATCTCCTATCCTCGTTACCGGTGCGGCAGGCCGCGTGGGCGCTATCGGCCGTACCCTGACCCAGCTATTGCTCGACCGCGGCCACAAGGTGCGCGCCATGGTGCGCAAGGAAGACGAGCGCTCGCAAGCCCTGCGCGACATGGGCGCCGAAGTCGTGGTCGGCAACCTGCTCAGCCTGGAGGACATGCACCGCATCATCAAGGGCTGCGAATCGATCTACTTCGCCATGTCCGTTTCGGATGCCTACCTGGCGGCGACGGTCAACGTGGCGGCGGTGGCGAAACATTACGGTGTCAAGACCTTCGTCAATATGTCGCAGATGACGCTGTCCCAGATGAGCATTACCGAGACCACGGACAGCCCGCAGCACAAGCTGCACTGGCTTGCCGAGCAGGCGCTGGAGTGGTCCGGCCTGCCGGTGGTGACGGTGCGCCCGACCGTGTTCCTGGAAGGCTTCTTCCTGCGCTTCTCGCAAAAGTCGGTGCGCGAATCGAACAGGATCATGCTGCCCTTCGGCGAAGGCAAGACCTCGCCCATCGCCGCCGACGATGTGGCGCGCGCCGTGGCGGCCATCCTCTCCGCACCGCAAGGCCATATCGGCCGCACCTACCACCTCACCGGTCCGCGCTCGGTCAACATGCATGAATACGCGAAAGAGTATTCGGAAGCCCTGGGCCGCGATATCACTTACCAGGACATTCCGCTCGCGCCGTGGCGCGAAACCCTGATCCAGATGGGCCTTCCCATCCACCTCGTCGATCACCTGTCCGTAATGGCGGACCTGCACCGCGCCGGCCGCTATGACCGCCAGAGCAGCGACGTGCTGGAACTGACCGGCCAGCAGGCGACCAGCGTGCGCGACTTCGTTGCGCGCCACGCCGCCGTGTTCACGCCGAGCTAAAACGGAGCCACAAAATGAGAATAGGCATTCCCGCGGAAACGCGGGCGGGGGAAACTCGCGTCGCCGCCACGCCGGAAACGGTCAAAAAGCTGGCTGCGAAGCATCAGGTGGTCGTGCAGAGCGGCGCCGGCATCGCCGCCTCGGTGACGGATGAAGCCTACGCCGCCGCCGGCGCGGCAATCGGCAGCGCGGCGGACGCCTTCGGCGCCGAAGTCGTACTGAAGGTGCGCGCGCCGGACGAGGAAGAGCGCAGGCTGATGAAGCCCGGCTCCCTGCTGATCGGCATGCTCAATCCTTTCGATGGCGGGAATATCGCCGCCATGGCGGACGCGCGGCTGCAAGCCTTCGCGCTCGAAGCCGTGCCGCGCATCACGCGCGCGCAGTCGATGGACGTGCTGTCGTCGCAGGCGAATATCGCCGGCTACAAGGCCGTGATGGTCGGCGCGAACACCTATCAGCGCTTCATGCCCATGCTGATGACGGCGGCCGGCACCGTGAAAGCGGCGCGTGTACTGATCATGGGTGTGGGCGTGGCGGGGCTGCAGGCTATCGCTACGGCAAAGCGACTGGGCGCCGTGATCGAAGCTTCCGACGTGCGGCCGCCGGTGAAGGAACAGGTGGAGTCGCTGGGAGCGAAATTCATCGACGTGCCTTATCTGACGGATGAGGAACGCGAGATCGCGCAAGGCGTGGGCGGCTATGCGCGCCCGATGCCGGCCGAATGGATGAAGCGCCAGGCGGAACTGGTGCACGAACGCGCGAAGCTCGCGGACATCGTCATTACCACCGCCCTGATCCCGGGCCGCGCCGCGCCGGTGCTGATCGGCGAGGAAACGGTGAAGGCGATGAAGCCGGGTTCCGTGATCGTGGACCTGGCGGTGGCGCAGGGCGGCAACTGCCCGCTGTCCGAATCGGGCAAGACGGTGATCCGGCATGGCGTGCATATCGTCGGCGAGCCAGACCTGGCCTGCCACGTGGCGGCGGACGCTTCCGCCCTGTACGCCCGCAATGTGCTGGATTTCCTCAAGCTGATCATCGACAAGGACGAAGCCCTGTCGATCGACCGCGAGGATGAAATCCTGAAGGCCACCCTGGTGTGCGCCGATGGCGTGGTGCTGCGCAAATAAGGAGATAGGCAAAATGGAAATCAGTCATACCATCATTAACCTGATCATCTTCGTGCTGGCCATCTATGTCGGCTACCACGTCGTGTGGAACGTGACGCCGGCGCTGCATACACCGCTGATGGCCGTCACCAACGCCATTTCGGCCATCGTTATCGTCGGCGCCATGCTGGCCGCCGGCCTGACGCAAGGCCTCACGGGCCAGGTGGCAGGGACGATCGGCGTGGCGCTGGCGGCCGTCAATGTATTCGGCGGCTTCCTCGTTACCCAGCGCATGCTGGAAATGTTCAAGAAGAAGGAAAAGCCGAAGGCAGTGCCGATTGCAGCCCCGGCTACAGCCGCGCCGCGGACGGAGGTCACGCAATGAGCTGGCTGACCCTCAATCTGGTGACGATGATGTACCTCGTTGCCTCCGTATGCTTCATCCAGGCGCTGAAGGGACTCTCCTCCCCTGCCAGCGCGCGCATGGGCAATGCCTTCGGCATGAGCGGCATGGCGATTGCCGCCGTGACGACGATCGCCCTCATCCTCAAGCTGCGGGCGGACGCGATGGCGGCCGGCGCATCCGGCCAGGGTGGCGCAGGACTGGCTCTGGTGGCGCTGGGCGTGGTGGCGGGCGGCGGCATCGGCGCCACGCTAGCCAAACGCGTCGAAATGACCAAGATGCCGGAACTGGTGGCGGCCATGCACTCGCTGATCGGTCTCGCCGCGGTGTGCATCGCCGTGGCGGCCGTCTCCGAGCCTCAGGCCTTCGGCATCGCGGCGGCGGGCCAGGCGCTGCCGCTGGGGAACCGCATCGAACTGTTCATCGGCACCTTCGTCGGCGCCATCACCTTCTCCGGATCGGTGATCGCTTTCGGCAAGCTGGCAGGCAAATACAGGTTCCGCCTGTTCCAGGGCGCGCCGGTGGTATTCAGCGGACAGCACATGCTGAACCTGGCGCTGGCCGTGTTCATGGTGGGCCTGGGCCTGACCTTCGTGTTCACTCCCGGCGCCGAACCCGCGTGGCCGCCCTTCCTGCTGATGACGGCCATCGCCTTCCTGCTCGGCGTGTTGATCATCATCCCGATCGGCGGTGCGGACATGCCGGTCGTGGTGTCCATGCTGAACTCCTACTCCGGCTGGGCGGCGGCAGGCATCGGCTTCTCGCTGAATAACGCGATGCTGATCATTGCCGGCTCGCTGGTCGGCTCCAGCGGCGCCATCCTGTCCTACATCATGTGCAAGGCGCTGAACCGCTCCTTCTTCAATGTGATCCTGGGCGGCTTCGGCGGCGAAGGCGCGAGCGGCGGTGGTGGCGGCGGCCCGGCGCCGGCGCGGCCGGTGAAGTCCGGCTCGGCCGACGACGCCTCCTTCATCATGGCCAATGCGGAAACCGTGATCATCGTTCCCGGCTACGGCCTGGCCGTGGCGCGCGCCCAGCACGCGCTGAAGGAACTGGTGGAGAAGCTCACGCACAAGGGTGTCATCGTCAAGTATGCGATCCACCCCGTGGCGGGCCGCATGCCGGGCCATATGAACGTGCTGCTGGCCGAGGCGGAAGTGCCTTACGACCAGGTGTTCGAAATGGAGGACATCAACGGCGAATTCGGCCAGACCGATGTAGTATTGGTGCTGGGCGCGAACGACGTGGTCAACCCCGCCGCCAAGGACCCGAAATCGCCGATCGCCGGCATGCCGATCCTGGAGGCGTACAAGGCCAAGAGCATCATCGTCAACAAGCGCTCGATGGCCTCCGGCTACGCGGGCCTGGACAATGACCTGTTCTACCAGCCGAACACGATGATGGTGTTCGGCGATGCCAAGAAAGTCATTGAGGAGATGGTGAAGGCGGTCGAATAAGGGAGATCAAATGGCGGCGGAGCGCATTCGGGTAGGCATAGGCGGCTGGGATTTCGAACCTTGGCGTGAGACATTCTATCCGGCGGATGTATCGAAGAAGCGCCAGCTCGAATATGCGAGCCGCCAGCTCACCAGCATCGAGGTCAACGGCACCTTCTACAGCACCTTCAAGCCGGCGACGTTCGCCGGCTGGTACGAGCAGACGCCGGACGACTTCCGGTTTTCCATCAAGGCCAACCGCTTCGCCACCAACCGCAAGGTGCTGGGCGACGCGGGTGAGTCGATCGATCGCTTCCTCAACAGCGGCCTGTCCGAACTGGGCGAGAAGCTCGGTCCCATCCTGTGGCAGCTCGCCGCGACCAAGAAATTCGATCCGGACGATGTGGCGACTTTCTTCAAGCTGCTGCCGAAAAAGCTGGGGAAACTAAAGCTGCAGCACGTGCTGGACGCGCGCCACGAGAGCTTCATGTGCGAGGAATACCTGAAGCTGGCGCGCAAGCACAAGGTTGCGACCGTGATCACGGACAGCGAGAAATTCCCCCACTTCAGCGACATCACGGGCGATTTCGTGTATGCGCGGCTGATGAGCGCAAAGAGCGAAGTCACGACGGGCTACACCAAGCCGGCGCTGAAGAAATGGGCTGCCCAGGCCCAGGAATGGAGCGAGGGCGGCAAGCGCGACGTGTTCATCTACTTCATCAACGGCGCCAAGGAGCGTGCGCCCGCCGCGGCGCAGGAACTGCTGCGCGTGCTGAATCGCTAGCGGCCCAGTCCCTCGAACCAGTCCAGCGCCCCCGCCCACAGCGGCTCGGCGTGCGGGCGGAAGTAGCCCATGTGGCCAAGCTTGCCCAGGCCGCGCGCCGACGGTTCGACGTCGATGCCATGCCACGGCGCGTGGCGGTAGCCGCTCATGAAGGCGTCGCGCGAACGGGGC
The DNA here is from genome assembly GCA_036404755.1 of Pseudoduganella sp. Lineage (GTDB taxonomy): Bacteria > Pseudomonadota > Gammaproteobacteria > Burkholderiales > Burkholderiaceae_D > Rugamonas. The sequence goes on along the minus strand of DASWYX010000495.1, from coordinate 191 downwards.
GGCGCCCACAGGTCGTCGGTGGCGTTCAGGGCCAGGATCGGCGTGCGCACGCGGGCAAAGCGTTCCGCGATTTCGGGCACGGTGGGATCGTCGAAGAAGTAGCGCGGGTAGTTGCACCAGCGCTTCCATTGCCGGTAGACGCCGATCGGCAAGTCTTCGCCCATGCCGAACATGCTCCAGGCCAGCCGGCC
>DASWYX010000494.1:0-11542 GCA_036404755.1 Pseudoduganella sp. | reverse complement strand
CAGGAAGAGTTTTCTGCGCATCGTTTGTCTCTCAGGTGATGGGCGCCGGGTTGAAGAGCACCAGCGCGTTATGAAGTCGATGATGTTCGGCCCAGGTCTTCTTCCCGCTCGCCACATCGAGCATCAGGTGGAAGAGTTCCCAGCCGACGTCCGCAATGGATGCCTCGCCGCTGGCGATGCGGCCTGCATTCACGTCCATCAGGTCGTGCCAGCGGCGCGCGAGGTCGTCGCGCGTGGCGACCTTGATCACTGGGACCGGCGCCAGCCCATACGGCGTGCCGCGCCCCGTCGTAAAGACGTGCAGGTTCATGCCGGCCGCCACCTGCAGCGTGCCGCAGATGAAGTCCGATGCCGGCGTGGCGGCGTAGATCAGCCCTCTCTGCTTCAGCTTTTCGCCCGGCGGCAAAACGCCGGAAATCGGCGCGGAGCCGGACTTCACGATCGAACCCATTGCCTTTTCCACGATATTCGACAGCCCGCCCTTCTTGTTGCCCGGCGTGGTGTTGGCGCTGCGGTCAACGCCGCCGCGCGTCAGGTATTCGTCGTACCAGGCCATCTCGCGGATCATGGCGTCCGCCACTTCAGGCGACACGGCGCGCGAAGTCAGCTGGTCGATCCCGTCGCGCACTTCGGTCGTTTCCGAGAACATCACGGCGGCGCCCGCGCGCACCAGGAGGTCGGTCGCATAGCCGACGGCTGGATTGGCGGTCACGCCGGAAAAGGCATCGCTGCCGCCGCACTGAACGCCAACCACCAGTTCCGACGCAGGCACCGTCTCGCGGCGGCGCTGGTCCAGCACTTTCAGGTGTTCCTCCGCCTGCGCCATGATGGACTGGATCATGGATTCGAAGCCGACGTGCGCCGCATCCTGCAGGCAGACCACCGGCACATCCGCATCGAGACGGCCCTTGATCGGAATCACGCCGCGCGGCAGCAGGCGTTGCGGCTGCAGCTTCTCGCAGCCCAGGCTCACGATCATGGCCTGGCCGCCGAAATTCGGATTCAGGCTGATATTGCGCAGCGTGCGGATCGGGATCACGCCGTCCGGCGCGTCGATGGCAACGCCGCAGCCGTAGCTATGCTCCAGCGCCACCACGTCTTCCACGTTCGGGTACTTGGGCAGCAGTTCGGCGCGGATGCGGCGCGCCGCGTGCTCCACCACGCCCGCCACGCACTGCACGGTGGTCGTAATGGCCAGCAGATTGCGCGTGCCCACGCTGCCGTCCGGGTTGCGGTAGCCCTGGAAGGTATAGCCTTCGAGCGGCGCCATATGCGGCGCGGGTGCATTGGCGATGGGCAGGTCGTCGAGGGCGCGCGCTTCCGGCATCTTCACCAGCGCTTCGCTGATCCAGCTGCCGGCCGGGATATCGCGCGCGGCAAAGCCGATGGTCACGTTGTAGCGGCGAATCGGGTCGTTCTCTTTGAGGTCCGCCAGCGCCACCTTGTGACCCTGCGGCTCGGCGTCCTGCAGAACCAGGCCGCTTTCGAGCACTGCGCCACTGGTCAGGCCACCGTCATTTACCACGATTGCAACATTATCATTGTCATGCATCAGAATGACGCGGGGGACGGAAGATGTCATAAACTGTTGATTTTCAGGGGCGGCAGGACCGGAACTGTGGGTTTTCTTAAATTCAGTATGGCCGAAATAAATCATTTTGGCTAGTCCGCATTGCTTATTTGGTCTGACCGCTTTAGAATCCAACGTACCACTTATGTGAAAAGAATGCAGATGAACGCGACACCAAAAAAACTGCCAGAACTGGTCGCACCGGAAACCCGCCTGTACCGCCAGGTGGCGGACAAGATCCAGCTCATGATTGCCGAGGAAGGCATTGCCGCCGGAGAGCGCCTGCCCTCCGAGCGCGACCTGTCTGCCAAGCTGGCCGTCAGCCGCGCCTCCTTGCGCGAAGCGCTGATTGCGCTGGAACTCTCGGGTATCGTGGAAGTGCGCGGCGGTTCGGGCGTTTATGTCGCCGCCAGGTCGGAAGAACCGAAATCCCTGGCCGAGGAAGGTCCCGGCCCGTTTGAAGTGCTGTCTGCGCGCCGGCTGATCGAGTCCGAAGTCGCGGCCATTGCTGCGCGCGTGGCCACCGACGGTGCGATCGACGCGATCCTGCGCGCCGTGGAAGAGATGGAAAAGCACCACGACAATTACTCCACCAACGAACACCTGGACCGCAACTTCCACCTGGCCATCGCTGCCGCCACCGGCAACAGCGCGCTGGTGGGCGTGATGACGTATCTGTGGGACCAGCGCGGCCGCCTTTGGCACAAGCTGAAAGAACACTTCCGTACGGAAGAACTGCGCAAGGAAACCCTGAGCGACCACCGCCAGATCTTCCTCGCCATTGCCAATCACGATCCCGCCGGCGCACGCCAGGCCATGCGGGCTCACCTTGAACGGGTTACGCGCACCTTCTCGCGCGGTTGACAACAACAAGACTGACCGTGAGACCACGGCCGCCTGCGTGCGGCCCCCGTCAATAACGGCACGGAGTACGCGAGGTGCTCTACATAAAACAGATGGAGACTCTGACTTATGACCTCGCGTTCTACGCGCTGGCTGGCCGCGCTCGGCCTGGCCCTTGCCGCCTCCACCGGTTTCACCGGTTCCGCGCTTGCGGCTGATGTCCGTGTAATTCTCGTTGGCGATTCGACCATGGCCACGCGCAGCGGCTATGGCGACGCGCTCTGCGCCCGCTTCACGGCCGCTGTCGACTGCATCAATCTCGCCAGAGGCGGCCGATCCACTTCCTCCTTCCGCGCCGAAGGCCTGTGGGACAAGGCCCTGCAGCTGGTGCGCGAATCCGCCGGCAAGCCGACCTATGTACTGATCCAGTTCGGCCACAACGACCAGCCGGGCAAGCCTGGCCGCTCCACCGACCTGGTGAAGGAATTCCCCGTCAACATGGCCCGCTATGCGCGCGAAGTGCAGGAAGCGGGCGGCACGCCGGTGCTGGTCACTCCCCTCACCCGCCGCCAGTTCAAGGGCCAGTGGCTAACTAACGACCTCGCCCCCTGGGCCGCCGCCACGCGCCGCGCAGCGGGCGAAACGAAAGCGCCGCTGCTCGACCTGAACGCGGACAGCCAGGCTGCGGTGCAAGCCATGGGCGAGGCAGAAGCGGACACGCTGGCCGAAGCGCCGAAGCCCGAACCGAAATTCGACCGCACCCATCTCGGTGAAAAAGGTGCGCGCCTGTTCTCGGGCATCGTGGCCGATGAATTGCGCCGCGCGGTGCCGGCACTGAATAAATATTACAACTGAGGAGACATATGCAGGTTTCGAACTTGTCCCGCCGCGGGATGCTGAAACTCGCCGCAGGCGCCGGCGCAGCGCTCGCACTGCCGGTGCGCGCGGGCGTTTCCGGCGATCCCTGGCTGGTGGCCGATGCCATCGTCAACCGCCTGAAGCGGCCCATGAACTTCCCCAAGCGCGATTTCGTGGTCACCGACTTCGGCGCCGCGCCCTGCGCCACGCGCAAGGTGAAAGCCTGGGCCTCGCACGACGACCAGGAAATGCTGCCGACCCAGGCGGAGGACGCGAAGGATTGCTACGCCGCGTTCAAGGCCGCCATCGAGGCCTGCGCGGCGGCAGGCGGCGGCCGCGTGGTGATTCCGAAGGGCGACTGGTTCTGCGCGGGCCCCATCGTGCTGCGCTCCAACGTCCATGTGCACCTGCAGGCCGGCGCCCACATCTTCTTCTCGCAGAAGCCGGAAGATTATGCAAAGTATGGCGACTACGACTGCGGGCCGAATGGCAAGCTGACCCTGTCGCGCTGGCAGAGCAACGACTGCCTGAATTACTCGTCCATGATCTACGCCTTCAACGAAGACAATATCGCCCTCACGGGCGAGGACTGGACTTCGGTGCTGGACGGCCAGGGCGGCGTGCCTTTCAACGCCGACGGCGAATGCTGGTGGAGCTGGAAGGGCCGCAACCGCACGATGAATGCGGTGTCGCAGAACACGATCCCCGGCCATCGCGCGGGTCAGCTCTCTCAGGTAACGCCGAACCCGAACAACAAGCCGCTGGCGCAGGTCGCGCCATGGCTGAGCGAAGCTGAGCGCAAGCACATCGAGGGTGAAGGCAATAAGTGGAGCCATGATGAGCAATACCTGCCGGCGCTTTCCGAAGCGGGCGTGCCGGTCGGACAGCGCGCCTTCGGCAAGGGCCACTACCTGCGCCCGCCCATGATCCACATCGTCGGCTGTACCAATGTGCTGCTGGAAAGCTACCACGTGATCAATACGCCGTTCTGGCAGCACCACCCTGTCCATTGCCGCAACCTGGTGATCCGCAATGTGCATGCGGAGAGCCTGGGACCGAACAGCGACGGCTTCGATCCGGAAGCCTGCGACCATGTGCTGGTGGACCGCTGCACCTTCGATACGGGCGACGACTGCATCGCCATCAAGGCAGGCAAGAACCGCGACACGCAATTCGGCCCGTCGCAGAACATCGTGATCCAGGGCTGCACCATGCAGAGCGGCCATGGCGCCGTGACGCTGGGCTCAGAAATGGCGGGCGGCATCGAAAACGTGTTCGCGCGCGACCTGGTCTTCGAGAACAAGAACTGGGCCACCAACCCGCTGAATACGGCGATCCGCCTGAAGACGAATATGAACCGCGGCGGCTACCTGCGCCACTTCTACGTGAAGAATGTGCGCATTCCGAACGGCGTGCAGATCAGCCCTTCCTTCTATGCCTCCCTGCCCGGATCGCCGATCGCTTCGCGCACCGTGGCAACGGCCGCCGGCGCGGTCGTGACCTTCGACTGCGATTACACGCCGACTGCGGACAATATCCGCGTGCGTCCTCCGGAAGTTTCGGATGTCCATATCTCCAACGTCACAGTGGGGAATATCAGCAAGGGCGGCAAGAGTGGTTCCTGCTACCAGGCCGTGGTGATTCTCGGCCCCGTCGCTTCGGACTACAACGGTCCGCAGCCGATGCCGAGTGTGCTGCCGGTGCGCCGCGTGACGATTCGCGACTGTGACTTCGGCAATCCCGTCAACAAGGACCAGCCGCTTTACCTGTACAACGTGCAGAACCTGAAACTGGAGAATGTGACCATCTCCGGCAAACGCGTGGATGCCGCCCTGTCGGCCTGATAGTGAGGAAAGCCTTGAAACTGAAAACCAGTCTTATCGTGATGGCCGCCGTGCTGGGCATGTCGGCAAGCACCGCCTTCGCTGAAGGTCCGCACCGCAATCCGGACAACAAGAACCAGAACGATGCCGGCGAAGGCACGTATCCGATTCCTTACAAGATGCCGCAGGTGGCCGAGATCACCGAATCGCTGAACCGCGTGCGCGCTTACCTGGACAAAGTCACGCCGACCCAGGTGATCAGCAAAAAGACCGGCCAGCCGATCACGGACTTCAGCGTGCCGGTGGCGGATGCCACGATCGAGCCGTCCAAGGGCGATTTCGGCATCACGGTGTATGAAATGGGCGTGGTTCACGCGGGCCTGATCAAGGCGCGCCAGGTCACCGGCGACGCGCGCTTTACCGCGATGACGGAGCGTCACCTGAACTTCATCCACCAGATGTACCCCTACTTCAAGAAGCAGGAGGAGCAGTTCAAGCTGGAACGCAACAACGCCTTCTCGCGCCTGATCGATCCGCGCTCGCTGGACGATGCCGGTTCCTATTGCGCGGCGATGATCCGCTCGCGCCTGAACAAGATCGGCCCCGACCTCTCGCCCATCATTTCGAGCTGCACGGACTGGGTGGCCAACAAGCAGGTGCGGCTGAAGGACGGCACGCTGGCGCGCAACCGTCCGCAAGCCTGGTCGCTGTGGGGCGACGACTTCTACATGGGCGTGCCGGCGCTGGCCGAAGCGGGCCACCTGACCGGCAAGCAGGCTTACTACGACGACGCCGTCAAGAATGTGCTGAATATGTCGAAGTACCTGTTCAACGATCAGTTGAACCTTTACACGCACGGCTGGAACGCCAACCATCCGGATGCGCCGCGATTCTACTGGGCGCGCGCAAATGGCTGGGCGGTGCTGGCAATGTCCGACCTGCTGGATGTGCTGCCGAAGAATCACCCAGGGTATATCAAAGTGCTGGCACAGTTGCGCAAGTCCATCAAGGGCATCGCCGAACTGCAATCCGGCGCCGGCCTGTGGCACCAGATGATCGACCGCAACGACTCCTACCTGGAGACTTCGGCCAGCGCGATGTTCACCTATGTGATCGCGCACGCGATCAATGAAGGCTGGATCAATCCGACCACCTACGGTTCGATTGCGCAGGCCGGGTGGAATGCCTTGTCAGCCCGAATCAACGCGGAGGGACAGGTTGAAGGCACTTGCGTCGGCACCACTTTCGCAGGCGACCAGACCTACTACTACAATCGTCCGACCAGCGTGCATGCGCTGCACGGCTACGGGCCTACTCTGCTGGCCGGGGCTGAGATGATCCGCCTCATCACCAATCCGAAGATCGCCGTCGACTACAAGGTGCGCACCTACCATTACATGGACAAGGGCACCAGGGCCGACTACCGCGAGCATCATTGATAGTCCGCGGCGTTTGCGAGGAGGCTGCCACATCGCGGGAGCCTCCAGCATCCGCCCTTGGTTCAAGGTTTGCGCGTCCAGGCCTCATAAGCCTGTTTAGCTTTGGCTGGTCCGTTACTGAACCAGCCATAGCCTTTTTGCCTTTCCTCGCTCAATTCCTTCACATCGTCATGAATGCTGCGATCACGGTCGCCAAAGATCGGCTTCATGGTGTTCAGGTCATAGTAGCGCGACCACACATCTCCCGGCAGCGCGACCTTCAGCAGCCAGGCCATCCCCGCATGAACCGACGCCTTCAGCTCCGGGCTTGGGTCGGGCAGCTGCATCATCCGCACCAGCAGGTGCGCGCTTTCCGTGCTGGTCAGCGCTGCCGGTTCGAAATTGCGAGCGCCCACCGGCGCCAGCGTGATCGCGTCATGCTGCTGGCACCAGGCTGTGCGCACGCCCCCAATCGTGATCTGGCTGGCCAGCAGCACGCGGATGGCTTTGTCCGCGGCCGCGCGGGCATCTGCAGCAATGGCTTCAGGGACGAAGGCATAGTCGCCCTTGCGGTTTGCCACGTCCAGCAACGCCTGGAGGACGTTGGCGAAGGCGTCATCGTTAAAGGTGATGGCGTCGTGGTAGCCGCCTTGCAGCGGATAGACTTGCGGGAAGCCGCCGTTGGGGTACTGGGAATTCAGCAGGTAGCTGATGCCGCGCAACGCCGCCTTCCGGTATTCATCGCCCGCCGCGCCGGCCATTTGCGACTGCACGCGCGCCAGGAATTTCAGCTCGCTCGTTGTCGCGTTGTTGTCGATGGTGCCGATGAAGTTCCAGGATTCCTTGCCGTCGAAAGAGACATAGTGCTGTCCGCGCTGGCGCACGGGGCCCGTGCGGTCCACGTTCTTGCTCCAACCGCCGGAGGGGGTCTGGAAGCTGACGATATTGTCGGCAATGTGGCGCGCTTCCGGCGTGCCATACCAGGCTGCCGGACGGTTGCGCGGCATGCCGCCATCGCCGCCACCATGCGGTGGCGCGGCTGGCACGGTGGTGAGGCCGGCGCGTTCGGCGGCCAGCGCCGCCTTGTCGGCGTCCATGGCCGCGCGCGAGCGGGCAAGGTAAGCCTGCCAGGCGCCCTGCTCGGACGCCGGCAGCGTGGCAATGCTCGCCTCAGTCAGCGGCTGTGCAGGCGTCATGTGTCCCAGCACTGCGCCATGCGCCGCAGCCGGAGCGGCGGCCAGCAAAATGATCACATCACGGTTCATGGCATCCTCTCCAGCCGCACCGCCATATAAGGACGGCCCGGCAGCGGAATGCTGCGTCCATCCTTGTCGGCAAAGTAGTAGTCATCATGCTTGCGGATCTCGAATACGCCATCCACCGGCGTCACCGTCATATTCCAGGTGTCGATCACTTCGGCCCGGAACTTCATCCCATCCTGCAGGCCGGTCTTGAACAGCATCACCGGCCAGCTCGAAGGCTTCTGCGTGCCGAAGTAGCCCAGATAATACTGTCCATGCTTGCCTGCGAAAGGATAGTTCTGCCACTTGTCGATCGGTTCCAGGCCTTCAGACGGGCTCTCGCTGAGGATCTTGCGGAAGAAGGCCAGGCGCTGCGGGCTCTGTCCGCGCATCGTGCCACCCCGGCCAAGCCACATCATGCCGTTCGGCTCCTGGTAGCTTTCGCTGTGGCCGACATAGGTGCCGGCAATCGCGCCCTCCCAGAAACGCAGCACCAGCTCCTCCGGCTTCAGCTGCCCCCAACGGCGCGTGAAGTCGCCTTCATATTTGACTTCGTCATAAACCACCGGCTTGTTGTACACATCGCGGAACAGCACCGCGCGTTCGAAGTCTTCCGCGATCGCGCCGCTTTGCACGCTCACGTGCGTCACCCACGGCTTGGTGTGGTTGTAGATCACGAAGGCGTTGTGGATGGAGCGCAGGTGATTGTATGGATCGCTGGACTGCACGGTCTGGAAATAGCTGTCCCAGTCCGCCATCGTCTTCTCCTTCAGGAAGTCGAACTCGTTTGCCATCGACCACCACACATTGCGGTAGGCCGACAGGCGCGCAACCACGTACTTCAGGTAGCGCTCATTGACGTCGGCCGGCATGCGGTCGAAGCCCCAGTAGCCTTTGTCGTAGGGATGGAAAAGGATCAGGTCCGCTTCGACGCCGATATCGCGCAGCTGCGCCACGCGCTGCTCGAAGTTGCGGAAGAACTTCGGGTTGAAGCGCGTGAAGTCCCAGGCCTTTGGCGGCTGTCCCGCGAAGGGATATCGCGGCGGCGCGCTCTTGTCGTCATGGTTCGGGAACACGGCCATGCGGATCTTGTTGAAGGGCGATGCGGCCAGGGTACGCAGCGTTTGCTGCTGCAGCGCGTCCGGCTGATGCGTCCACGCGTAACTGGTCGTACCGACTTGCCAGTATGGCGTGCCGTCTTCGTAGGCGAAGTGCCAGGTATTCTTTACGCGCACAGGGCCGTGGTTGCCTGCGGAAGGCGCGACGGCGGTAACGCTGCCTGTCTTGCCATTCAGCTCGGGATGATTGCTCTGCGTTTCGTACTGCCATTCGCCGAGGGCGTCCGGCATGAAGCGGATGATGTATTTGCCGTCGCCATCGTAGAATCCGGGCACCTTGACGGCACGGCCGCCGTGGCGGAAGGTCGCAGCAATATCGACCTCCATGAACGGGTTGCCGGCACTGGGGCCGGCTAGCGTAATCTCGGCGGTTCCCCAGCGCTCGACGGGGGCGGCGCGGACAAGGCCGCACAGCGCCAGCCCACACAGAGCGAGGAACAGAAGAAGGAGCCGCTTCATACGTTGTACTCCTTCCCGTCGATACGCACATTGCGCAGCTTGAGTCCCTGTACGTTGTAAGCGAACCAGGGCTCGGCACTGTTACGAGGGGTGCCGAAGTCGGAATCGCTGACGGTGACATTCATGATCGGCAGGATGGCCGTACCGGGCGCGCCGTTGAAGCTGGCGGCCACGGGGCCGAGCAGCACCATGGCCTGGTAGCAGGAGAACGACCCTTCGGCCGTTTTCACATTGCTGACGCGGACATTCGAAATATGCACGTCCGACACTTGCGGCGGCCGCACGCGCACGCTGTCGTCATTGGGCGCGTAATCGCAGTCGATGGTGATCACGGCGCCGCCACTGGTGGAGACTTTGCCTGCCAGCGGAGATCCCGGCAAGGTCTTGTAGAAGCCGCCCCTGGTGCGTACGCCGTTCGGCAGCGTTACGTCGCGTACGTAGAAGTGGCGCAGGTAGCCGCCGCGGTTCATGTTCGTCTTCATGCGGATGGCTGTGCCCAGCGGGTCGTGCTCCCAGAAGGCGTTCCGGAATTCGATCTTCTGCGCATAGATATGTTCGATGCCGCCGGCCATCTCGCTGCCCAGCGTAACGCCGCCGTGGCCGCGGTTCATGATGCAGTCCTGGACCACCATATTGCGCGTCGGGCCGTATTGCGAGTCGCGATTCTTGCCGGATTTGATGGCGATGCAGTCGTCGCCGGTGTTGAACAGGCAGCCTTCGACCAGGATGGTGTCGCAGGACTCGGGATCGAAGCCGTCCGAATTCGGGCCGATGCTCTCCATGCGCACCTTCGAGAAGTGGATGTTGCGCGAGTTGACCGGGTGGTGAATCCAGAATGGCGTGTTGATGACCTGGTAGCCCTGCATCAGCACATCCTCGCAGTCGACGAATTCGACCATCGACGGGCGCAGGTAGTGTCCGAGGCCGAACACGCGGCGCTCGGGCGGCACGCCGGCTTCGGACAGCAACGGCAAATAGTTGCCGTCGGAGCGCCAATTTGCGTGGCGCATCGGCACTTTGGCGATCGCCTCTTCGGCGTTGTTCGGATTGGCCGCTGCCTGGTGCGCGGTGCTGCCGGGCGGCGCGCCGGCGGGATTCATGCCCCACCAGCCATTGCCGCTGCCGTCCTCGAAAGGGACGCCGGCCTGTCCGTTCAGGATGCTGGTCCAGTCTTCACCGGTGATGGCTATGTTCTTTTGCCCGCGTGCGTAGACCATCGGCGAGAAGTTCAGGCAGTCGTTGCCTTGCCAGCGCGAGAGCACCAGCTTGCCATTGGCGCCGCAGTCGTAGTCGCCGTCGCGGGCGAAGTCCCTCGGGTTGGCGCTGAAGTGTACTTGCGCGCCTTTCGCCAGGTGCACGTGCACGTTCGACAGCAGGACGATCGGACCTTTGCAGTACCAGTTGCCGGCCGGGATCACAACGCGCCCTCCTCCGGCCTTGCTGACGGCGGCGATGGCGGCTTTGATCGCCGGGTAAGCGTCCGGCGATTGCGGTGCCGGCGTTTCGAGTTCGCCTTTGACTTTTACTTCGACCAGGCCTTGCACCTTTACCAGCTTGCAGGGTTTGGCGCCGAAGTCGGTGATCAGGAAGTCCTTGTTCGGGAAGGTCAGCGGCTTGGCGAAGCGGTCGATGATTTGCTGGGCGCGCGACCAGGGGTCGGCGACGTCGGTTGCGGCCAGCGCGGCCCAGCCGGTGCTGGCGATCGCGCCGGCGCTGGCGGCGGCTTTGAGGATGGTGCGGCGGGTAGTGGTCATGGCCTTACTCGGAAGTAGTCAACGTCGAGATAGCCGGCGCCAGGTTGGACGCCGGTGCTGAAAAGTCCCATCTGCGCGCCGACCCAGCGTCCTTTGGAGGCGCTGAATGGCTGGCCGGCCCGCTTGTAGGTTTGTCCGTCGGTGCTGTAGGCGAATTCCGCCTGGGCGCCGGGCTTCATTTGCATTCGCAGGTGGAGCGCGGCTGGGGCGCTGTCCATGACCACAGTTGCCTGCTCCATGCAGCGTATTGCGGCTGGTGTGCAGGTTGTGTAGACCAACTGATTGCGTCCCTCGTGCTTGCGCAGGCCGAGCCAGGCGTAGCTCATCGCGTTCAGGATCAAGCCGGCGCGGTCGCCGTTTGTCGCCTGCGCGAGTTCGACTCGCGTGTCGACGGTGAATTCCTCTGCCGGGAGTTTTTGCGTAAGGATATTCGGCGCGGCCCGTACATAATCGTTGGC
>DASWYX010000493.1:0-4701 GCA_036404755.1 Pseudoduganella sp. | reverse complement strand
ACCGGCTATTACCAGGTGCTGCGCATCGATACCGCCTGGCCGGTGAAGGATGAAGTGGTGCAGTCGCCGGACGAGGCCTCCATCCTGCACAGCTTCGGCAACCCGGCCGGCATCGGCAAGTTCAATGTGATGCGTTCCGTCTGCGTGATCGGCGACAAGGTCTTCGTGCCGGGCCAGGTGGACAACGCGATCACCGTCTATAGCGCCGGCAGCGGCAAACTGCTGGCGACGATCGAAGGCATGCTGCCGCTGTGGAATGCCAAGCCGCAGGCAGTGCATTCGATCTCCGACTATGTCTACAGCGCGCTGGAGGATGCTGTCTTTGTCGGCCCTTACCAGCTGGCGCCTGCCATGCAGCCGAATGTCTACTACATCACCGAGCCGTTCGCCTCCACCGTGCTGAAAGTGCGCCTGCCGGCCACGCTGAATGGCGGCGACGAAGACGCGGTGCTGCTGGATGCCGTCGGCCACCGCCGCGACAGCAACTCGGTGGCGCTGAAGACTTCGCAGTTCAATTGCATGTCCGCCGTGATCGGCGTGGACCCGCACCGCAAGGGCGGCGGCTCCGCGCTGCCGGTGAAGAACTGGCTCGATGGCTGGGCCACCGCCACCGCCAGCGTTTACCAGTACTGGTACGAGCAGGTGCGCACCCACAGCGGTTTCGACCCGCTGGCCGGCGTGGGCACCACCTCATATAACCTGGATTCCGGCAACTGGTGCCTCAAGTCTTTCGACACGGCGGCCAACCCGATCGCGCAGTTGACGAACATGATGCGCGGTTTCTTCGCACCGGGCGACCTGGCGATGGCGGTCTATTACCCGTCGCAGCCGCTGCTCGGCCAGGTTTGCCCCGGCACGCCGCTGGTCTTCATCACCAATTTCAACGCCAGTTCGGTGAGCATGTATCAGTACGGCCCGCAAGGCCATCTGCTCAACTACGGCATGCCCTTCGGCCGCGAAGGCGAGGGCGGCAACGGCACGCTGAAGGCGCCGCAGGGCCTGGAAGTGAACCGCCACGGCGAAATCTTCATCGCCGATTGGCTCAACAACCGCATCTCCAAATGGCAGTTGCAGCCGAGTGGCCTGGTGCAGTTCGTGAAGAACTTCCGCTGGCAGGAAAACGGCAAGGACCTGGAAACTTTCGCGCCTTGCGATTTGTCGATCGATGAACAGGACCGCGTTTTCGTCTGCGACCAGTTCAACAATTGCCTGCGCGTGTTCGACCGCGATGGCAACAGCCTCTGGAGCTACGGCAAGGCGGGCTATTGCGACGACCTGGAAAAAGACCACGACAAGTTCTTCCTGCCCGCCAGCCTGTGCGTGGACGAGAAGAACCGCCTGATCGTGAACGACCTGGTGAACCGCGCCTTCAAGGTTTTCGAGATAAAGGAAGACACGCTGGAATATATCAGCGGCGAGCTGGCCTTCAAGCGCCACCCGGACGTGGGCGGCGTCTGGATGCCGTTCTTCATCTATGCGCGTGGCGGCCGGCTGTACGTGCCGGACACCACGTTCAACGTCGTCAACGTCTATTCCTACTGACTAGTGCGGGCGGAACACCAGCACCGGGACTTCGGTATTCATCAGCACCCTGTGCGTTTCGCTCCCCAGCAGCATACCCTTCATGCCCTTGTAGCCGTGCGTGGCCATGGCGATCATGTCGCAATGGCCATCCCTGGCGGCCGCCAGGATGGCTTCATACGGATGGTCCGAACGCAGTTGGGCTGTGTCGCAGGGCACGTTCAAGTCGCGCGCAACGTCGGTCGCAGCGGCCAGCATGGCCATGCCTTCGGCTTCGGTGGCACGGATGTAATCGTCCCGCGACTCGCTGAACTGGGCCGGATGGACGGGGAAGGCATGGTATTCCGGCAGCACATGCAGCGCGGTGACGCGTGCGCCGGCCTCCTGGGCGAACTTCATGCATTCGAGTATGGCGGCGGAAGAGGCGGGTGATCCGTCGGTCGGGAAAAGAATATGCTTGAACATGATCGGCTCCTTGCTGAAACCATGGACGGCAATGCTAGAATTGCCTTTCCATTAAAGTCTGCTCAGCAATGTCCGATTTCGATACGCCACATTTCCTGCGCCGCCGCCAGATCCTGGGGAGCGCGCTGGCGCTGCCGTTGGCCGGGCTGCGTTCCGCCAGCGCTGCCAACAAGCCACTCGTCGTTGGCGGACTGCCCGTCACCTGCAACCTGACACTGCCCATTGCCTGCATGGCCAAGGGGCCTCAATTTGAGTATAGCAAATACAATGGCTGGCCGGAGATCAAGGAATCGCTGATGACCGGCCGCATCCAGGCCGCGTACATGCTTGCGCCGCTGGTGATGGACCTGACGGACAAGAAGATCCCGCTGAAGATCGTCTCGCTGGGCCATCGCTCCGGCGCCGTCATCATGGTGCGCACCGATTCGCCCTACAAGCGCTTCGCCGACCTGAAAGGCAAGCGCATCGCCATTCCGAGCCGCTTTGCCGTCGATTTCCTCTTCCTGCGCAAGATGCTGGCGCGAGAGAATATGACGGCCAAGGATGTGCAGATTGTCGAGATGGCGCCGCCGGACATGCCCGCCGCCCTGTACGCCAAGGCGGTGGACGGTTACTGCACCGGCGAGCCATTCGGCGCCGCCGCCCAAAAGGCCGGCTATGCCCGTCCGCTGGCGATGACCCGCGATGAATGGCGCAACTACATCTGCTGCGTGCTGACCGTGCGCGAGGAACTGGTGCGCGAAAACCGGCCGCTGGTGCAGGACCTGGTGAACCATATCCAGGCGGCCGGCAACTGGCTGGACGCCACGCCCGCCAACCGCGCCAAGGCCGCCCAGATCGCGTCCGGCCGCAAATTCTTCAACCAGGACCCGAACATCATCAAGTTCGTGATGGAGAACCCGAGCGACCGAGTGACCTATGGCGACTTGCGCATGATCCGCAGCGAGTTCGATGAATTGATGCAGCTCTCCATGGAAGCCGGCACGCTGAAGCGACCAGTCGCTTACGAACAGTATGTGGACGAGAGCTTCGTCAAGGCCATCAAGCCGGTGAGCATCGCGCTATGAGGGGGCGTATCGCTTTTGCTTGCGCGCTGCTGCTTGCCGCTGGCGCCGGCGCTGCGGAACGCCTGAAGTCCGGCACCTTCGATCCTCCGCGCGTGGCGCCCGAAATCGTGCAAAAAGGCGCCGATGGCCGCGAATTCCGCCTGTCCTCCCTGCGCGGCAAGGTGGTCGTGCTGGAATTCGGCTACACCACCTGCCAGGATGTATGTCCCGTTTCGCTCAACCTGCTGACCCAGGCCCGCGCCAAACTGGGCGACAAGCTGCAGGTGGTCTTCGTCACCGTCGATCCCGAACGCGACACGCCGGAAAAACTGCGCGCTTACCTCGCCCAGTTCGACAAGAGCTTTATCGGCCTCACCGGCACGCCGCAGCAGATGGCGGCGATCCGCCAGGCCTATGGCATCACGGCCATCAAGAAAATGGCCGAGGGCAGCAAGACCGATTACACGATGGGACATTCCTCCTAACTGTACTTCATCGATCCGCAAGGCAAGCTGCGCGCGCTGATGCCATTTGGCCGTCCTGCCGACGAGATCGTGCATGACGTGAACATCCTGGCGCAAGCCCGATGACGGCAAGCCGTATCTTGCGTGCGCTGGCGCTGGCCGCTGCACTGGCCGCAGCGGGCGCCGCCGGCTGGGCCGCCTTTGCGCCGCTCAGCGTCGCCAGCCGCGACCAGCTGTTTGAAATCCCGAAAGGCACCTGGGCGCGTCGCATGGCCGGCGAAAAAGCCGAGATCCTGCCCGAACGCATCGAGCTGACGCTGGGCGCCAACGATGTGCTCCTGCTGCGCAACAGCGATACGGTGCCGCAAATCTTCGGTCCCGTGCTGATCA
Organism: Pseudoduganella sp.; assembly: GCA_036404755.1. Classification (GTDB taxonomy): domain Bacteria; phylum Pseudomonadota; class Gammaproteobacteria; order Burkholderiales; family Burkholderiaceae_D; genus Rugamonas. The sequence goes on along the minus strand of DASWYX010000493.1, from coordinate 815 downwards.
TGCCCGGCCAGGACTTCCGCCTGCCTTTCGAGCAGGCCGCCGAATATCCCTTTGCCTGCACGGCCCATGCCAGCGGCCAGATGCTGGTCGTAGTAAAACCCACGCCCGAAGCCGGCTGGCAGCGGCTGCGCTGGCGTTTGCAACCCTTGACTGCGCTTATCCCATGGAGAAACTGAACAGGATGTGGCCGCCCGCCCTGGTGCTGGCGGCGATTATCGCCATCTGGTGGGTCACGGTGATCGTGACCGAAAGCGTGATCTTCCCCACGCCCGCGCAAGTGGTCACCGGTACGATGGAGCTGGTGGAGGATGGCACGCTGTGGGAGCACATCGGCGCTTCGCTGCTGCGCGTGGGCACCGGATTTGCCGTCGCGGTGGCCGTCGCCGTGCCGCTGGGCCTCTGGATGGGCAGGGTGGACGGCGCCTTCCGCACGCTGAATCCCGTGTTCCAGATCCTGCGCCCGATCTCGCCGATCGCCTGGATCCCCATCGCCATCCTCTGGTTCGGCATGGGCGACGCGTCGCCGGTGTTCCTGATCTTCCTGGCGTCGGTGTTCCCGATGATCGTGCAGACGGCGGCCGGCGTTCACACGATCGAAAAGCGCTATCTGCGCGCGGCGGAGAATTTCGGCGTGCCGCGCGCGAAGCTGTACCGGCAAGTGATCATTCCGGCCGTGCTGCCAGAGATTATCGTCGGCATGCGCATCGGGCTGGGCGTGGCCTGGCTGGTGGTCGTGGCGGCGGAAATGATCGCGCTGCGCTCCGGCCTGGGCTACCTGATCATGGATTCGCGCAATGCCGGCAACCGTTATGACC
>DASWYX010000492.1:0-12044 GCA_036404755.1 Pseudoduganella sp. | reverse complement strand
AAAAGGACAGATTCACGCGGCCATCTTGTCAAGGCCCGCAGACCAGGCCTCTCAGCTTGCCGACGCCTCGTTGAAAACCGCCAACTGAGCTTCGAAGGCGCGTTTGTAGGCGGGACGGGTTTCGCCTCGGGCGATATACGCTGCGATAGTCGGGAATTCCTCGACCAGGCCCGAACTCCCCAGGCGGCGCAGCACCGTGATCATCAGCAGGTCGCCGGCGCTGAATTCTCCGTCGAGCCATTCCCTGTCCTTGAGGTGATTCGAAAGTTCGGCCAGGCGCTGGCGCACGCGCTGATCGAGTATCGGCAGGCGCTGGTTGAACCAGGGTTCCTTGGCCTCAAACAGAACGAAGAAACTGCGCTCGACGACCGGTGGCTCCACCGTGGTCAGGGCTGCAAACATCCACGTGACCGCACGCGCCCGCGCATTCGCCTCGGCCGGAAGGAGGCCCGCATGGCGCTCCGCGATATGGAAAACGATAGCCCCCGATTCGAACAGCGCCAGATCGCCTTCCTCATAAGTCGGGATCTGCCCGAAGGGACTCAGCGCCAGATGCGCGGGCTCCTTCATCGCCTGGAACGAAACCAGCCGCACATCGTAGGGCTGCCCCACTTCTTCCAGCGCCCAGCGCACGCGCATATCGCGCGCCAGTCCGCGGCCACGGTCGGGCGACCGTTCAAAACACGTTATCGTCGGCTTCATTGCCTTCTCCTGTCTGGTGGCCTCCAACGAGGCCGTTCGTCGGGTATACATGCCGTCGACGAACGGCCTGCGACGATTTCGACAAAATCCGCGCACGTCAGCCAAATTTTGGGTTCAGCGGGCACTCGCGCGAGGGTGGCCTCTCGCGCGGCGATTTGGGCCGGCGCGGGCGTGGCTCGGCCGCGGCCTGAGAAAGCGCCGCATGTGGACTGGGCTATCTTATTTGCGCCCTTCGTCCCGCCGCGCTTCGCGGGCGTTTTCCTGGATCTTCTCGCCGGCCTTCTCAACTTTCTCGCCGACCACTTCCGCGGCGCGGTTGAGCTTTTGGCCGGCCTCGCCGGCGGCCTTGTTCAGCTTGTCGCCGGTTTCCTTGGCGGCGTCGCTGAGCTGATCCTGGGCGCGGTCGAGCTGCACAGCGGCTTTCTCGGTCGCTTTATCGAGTTCGCGCCCCGCCCGTTCAGCCGGGCCGATGCGCTTGTCTTCATCTTTGTGGCAGCCGGTGAGCGCGCACAGGAGCAGCGCGGCGGCTATCGTGTACTTACTTGCGTTCATGGCAGTCTCCTTTCTTGCCAGCATAACAAAAATTTTCATTGACGCGCGCAAAGCTCGCACTAAAATAGCACGATCGTTCACTCACCTGGAACCGGACCATGACCGAGATCGCCCGCCGCATCTGTCCCTTCTGCGAAGCCGCCTGCGGCCTGGAAATCGAGCACGAGGGACGCAATGTGATCCGCATCCGCGGCGACGAGAACGATGTCTTCAGCAAAGGCTTCCTTTGCCCCAAGGCCGTGGCGCTGAAGGACCTGCACGAAGACCCCGACCGCCTGCGCACGCCCCTCATCAAGCGCAATGGCCGCTTCGAGGAAACCAGCTGGGACGAAGCCTACGCCGAGATCGAGCGCCGGCTGCTGCCCATTATCGAGCGCGACGGCCCGCATGCCGTGGCCACTCTGCTCGGCAATCCGGTCGCGCACAAAATGAGCCTGATGCTCTACTTCCCGCGCCTGGCGAAGGCGCTGGGCACGCGCAATATGTTCTCGGCGTCCAGCGTGGACCAGGTGCCGAAGATGCTGTCCTCCGGGTTGATGTTCGGCGGCTGGCTGAGCGTCGCCGTGCCGGACATCGAGCGCTCGCAATTCCTGCTCATCATCGGCGCCAACCCGATGGTCTCCAACGGCAGCATGTGGACCGTGCCGGACTTCCGCGGCAAGGCCAAGGCCCTGCGCGCGCGCGGAGGCAAGATCGTCGTGGTCGATCCGCGCCGCACCGAAACAGCCGAAGCGGCCGACCAGCACCTCTTCATCCGCCCCGGAGCGGACGTGTTCTTCCTGCTCGGCCTCGTGCACACGCTGTTCGACGAAAACCTGGTGCAGCTGGGCCGCCTGCAGGAGCACACGGCGGGTGTGGAGGAAGTCCAGCTCGCGGCACGCGAATTCGCGCCGGAAGCCGTGGCAGCCCGCTGCGGCATCGCGGCCGAAGAGATCCGTTCGCTGGCGCGCACCATCGCGGGCACGCGCCACGCCGCGGTGTATGGCCGCATCGGCACCTGCACCCAGGAGTACGGCACGCTGGCTTCCTGGCTGATCGACGTGATCAACGTGCTGACCGGCCACCTCGATGAGGAAGGCGGCATGATGTTCCCCAAAGCCGCCGCCTTTGCCGCCAACACGCGCGGCAAGCCCGGCGCGGGCAAGGGCATCGTGAGCGGACGCTATCAGGCGCGCGTGTCCGGCGCACCCGAAGTGGCGGGCGAACTGCCGGTCACCTGCCTCGCCGAGGAAATCGACACGCCGGGCAAGGAGCAGGTGAAGGCGCTGATCGCCATCGCCGGCAACCCGGTGCTGTCCACGCCGAACGGCGCGCGGCTCGCGGCGGCGCTGGACAAGCTCGAATTCATGCTCAGCATGGATATCTACCTCAATGAAACGTCGCGCCATGCGGACGTGATCCTGCCCGGCGTGTCGCCGCTCGAAGACGATCATTACGACGTCACCTTCACCCAGCTCTCCCACCGCAACCACGCCCGATACAGCCCGCCAATGCTGCCGCGCGCCGATGGCCAGCCGGACGAGTGGCAATCGATGCTGCGCCTGATCGCCGTCCTCAAGGGCCGCGGCGCCGATGCCGACATCGAAGCGCTGGATGATGAATTGCTGCAGCAAGACCTGGAACGCCTGGCCGGCCCGTTTGCGCCCGCCGTGACGGCAGCCCTCAAGCCGCAGCGCGGCGTGCAGCGCCTGCTGGACCTGGGCTTGCGCGGCGGTCCTTATGGCGACCAGTTCGGACGCAATCCGGGCGGGCTCTCGCTGGCCGCGGTGCGCGCCGCACCGTCCGGCATCGACCTTGGGCCGATGGAGCCGCGCATTCCGGAAGTGCTGCGCACGCCCAGCGGCAAGATTGAACTGGCGCCGTCCGTGCTGATCGAGGACCTGCACCGCGCGGCCGCCGACCTTGCCGCGCCCGTACCGGAACTGGTGCTGATCGGACGCCGCCAGCTGCGCTCCAACAACAGCTGGATGCACAACCTGCTCGTGCTGACCAAGGGTGCCTACCGCTGCACGGCCCTGGTCCATCCGCAGGACGCGGCGCGCTACGGCGTGCAGCACGGCGCGCTGGCCGAACTGGCGCGCGACGGGCGCAGCATCACGGTGCAGGTGGAAGTGAGCGAAGAGATGATGCCGGGCGTGGTCAGCCTGCCCCATGGCTGGGGACACGACCAGCCCGATACACGCCTCTCCGTCGCCGCCGAGCGGCCCGGCGCCAACATCAACGCCCTGCTGGACGAGCAGCTCCGCGATCCCCTGTCCGGCAACGCCGTCCTGTCAGGCCTCCCAGTCACGCTGCGCCCCGCATAAGCGGCCAGCCGCCATAGCCAGGCGACGCAGGGCCGCGCAAAGTGCCCCGAGGTGGCGCTAGGTCGTGCAAGGTGCCGCGAGGCGGCACGCAGCGGCACGCGGTGGCACGAGGCGGCGCGAGGCGGAGCGTGGTGGCGCAATCTTGACGTGAACTGGCGTGCCCGCCCCTGCTCCCGCGCACGCCGGGCGGCGAGAATAAAGCATGATCACAATCCGCCCCGCCCGTCCACAGGACACACCAGAATTGCTGGCCATGATGCGCGAACTGGCCCGTTTTGAAGGCTACCTCGCCGACTTCCGCGTCACCGAATCCGATCTTGCCGAACGCGCCTTCGGCGCACAGCCGCAATGCCACATACTCGTCGCCCAAACCAATGAAGGCATCGGCGGCTACGCCGTCTGGCTGCTGACGCCCTTTACCTACGACTTGCGCCCCACGGTCACGTTGAAGGAGCTGTACGTCGCGCCCAAATGCCGTGGACAGGGCGCTGCGGGCGCCCTGCTGACCAAGCTGCGCGAAGAAGCGTCACAGCACAATGCCGGGCGCATCCAATGGCTGGTCCTGCCGGACAATGAAGCGGCCAAGCGTCTTTACCGCACCTTCGGCGGCGAAGAAGACCACTACTGGGAACACTGGCAGCTTTCGTTATAGAAGTCAGCGCCGCGCGGTGAGCACGGCGCCGATCAGCGAAGCGATGCCGAACACCAGCAAGGTGCCGCTCAGGGCCACGTTGAGGAATTTGGTGATATGCCACGCGCCTACGGCGGCAGTGGCGAGAAAGGCCAGCCCGAAGAACAACAGCCAACCGGCGGTATCTGCCGTGCCGGGCGCGACGTCGCGGCTGCGCAGGCGCCGTGCATAGCCTTTGCCGACATAAAAGAACATCAGCAGCAACACCGCAAGTAATACGAGCGTCTCGACCAGCATTCCCACCTCCCCCTCCAAGCTTAGCATCGGCGCGGCCCGGACGTCGTCCGAAGGACTGTTTCCGAGAAATAATACCTGCTAGACTTTTGCCTTTGTAGTAATCGAACAGAAAGTAGTCCTATGGCGAGCAAGCTGGCAGTACTGATTTCAAGCATCATGTCGGGCGCCGCGCTCGCGCAAGAGGGCTCCATACCAGAAGTTGTTGTCACCGCACAACGCGTCGCGGCCCCGGAATCGAAAACGCCAGTGGCCATGAGCGTGATATCGGGAGAACAACTAATCGGCGCCGGCATGGACAGCCCGTCCAATATTGCGTCGCGCCTGCCCAACACTTACCTGGAAAACGCCAACGACGGCCTGAAGATCACCATCCGCGGCGTGTCGAACTCGGACACCACCGAAAAGGGCGATCCTTCGGCCGCCTTCATGATGGACGGCGTGTACATCGCGCGCCCGCAAATCCAGAACCTCGCCTTCTACGACCTGCAACGGGTGGAAGTGCTGCGTGGCCCGCAAGGCACGCTGTATGGACGCAACGCCACGGCCGGCGTGATCAATGTGATTTCGAACGCGCCCAGCCGTCGGCGCGAAGCGGCGGTCGGCGTGGAAGCGGGCAATTACGCCAGCCGCAAGGCCAGCGCCATGTTCAACCTGCCAGTCAGCGACACGCTGGCCCTGCGCATCGCCGCCGCCTACAACAAGCACGATCCATATCTGAGCAACGGCGGCACCGATGGCCGCAAGCTGGGCCTGGACCGCGACGACCTTTCCGTGCGCCTGTCCGCAAAATGGGACATTACGCAGGATGCCTCCCTGCTACTGCGCTATGACCACAGCAAGGTTGACGACATCCCGGACAACATCGTGCCGGACACGAACTTCTACAGCTTCGCCAGCGGCAAGCCGGTGTGGCAGGCCGGCAGCACGGATGACCGCCTGACCAACCGCTTCGTGCCCTTCAACGTACGCCCCGAACAAAGCTTCAGCCACAAGAAGACCGATGGCTTCAGCGCCGAAGCGAACTGGAACCTCGGCCCCGTCACGCTGACCTACGTGGGCTCGCACCGCAGCTTCGAGCACGAATTCCTCACCAACTACTACTACCGCGTGAAGCCCACGGTCGCACTGGGCGTGCGCCAGAACTTCGACGGCGGCTACAGCCAGAACTCGCACGAGCTGCGCATCGCCACCAATGGCAGCGGTGCGCTGACCGCGCAGGCCGGCCTGTACTACTTCCGCGAATCGTCCGACCAGTTGTACACCTTCCGCGACCTGCAGCTGCTTGGCCTGCCGCCCTACTACGTCTTCCCGCACGGACCCACCGTGGCGCGCAGCAAGGCCGTCTTCGGCCAGGCCAGCTACCGCCTGCTGGACGGCCTGCGCGCCACGGCCGGCGTACGCTACACGGACGATGAAAAGTCCCGCGTCGGCTCGACCAACTTCCAGCAAGGCCCGGCCTTCAATCCGGCCACGGATTTCAAGCTGCTGAACGCGGCCTCGCTGAACACCGACCAGACCACCTGGCGCCTCGGCGCCGAGTACGACCTGGCGCCCGCCACCCTGCTCTACGCCACGCTGTCCACCGGCTACAAGGCGGGCGGCTTCAACGACGGCTGCGTGGCCGGCACGAAAGCCCTGGGCATCGACTGCCCGGCCGTGCTGGCGACGCCGGAGTCCGCGCTGGTATACCAGCCGGAGCGCCTGAAGTCCTGGGAGGCTGGCGCCAAGTCGCGCTTCTGGGACAAGCGGGCCAGCCTGAATGTGTCGGCCTTCTACTACGACTACAGCAACCTGCAGGTGTCCGGCGTGGCAATCGTGATGGGCGCGCCGCGCTTCGTGACGAACAACGCGGCCGAAGCCACCGTGCGCGGCCTGGAAGCGGATGGCGTGGTGCAGGCCACCGCGGCGGACCGCATCACCTACGGCTTCACCCTGCTCGACGCCCATTACGACCGCTACACGCCGGACGGCGTGCACTCGCTGGCCGGCGCCAAGCTCGATCGCGCACCGTCGCACACGATCACGCTCGGCTACGAGCACCGCTTCCACCTGCCTGCAGGCGAACTGACCGCCGGCGGCGTGGCCCGCCGCAGTGCCGCCTACGATATCGGCGTGCCCACCGCGCTGCTGCAATACCGTATTCCCGCGCGCACCCAGAGCGACCTGCAACTGGGCTATCTTCCGGACCATGCCGGCTGGTCCCTGCAAGCCTACGTGAAGAACGTGGAAAACAAGGTCCAGCCCCTCACCATCGACAGCTTTGGCATGACGGTGCCCAGCGATCCACGTACTTACGGCCTGCGCTTCAATTACCGACTCTAAAACCGACTCTAAAAAACCAGGGAGCTTTCGCGTATGACCCAGCTGAATCGCGTCACCTGTATCCTGTTGCTGGCTTTTCTCGCCGTTACCGCGGCCCGTGGCGTAGCGTCGGACACGACCCTGCTCCTGATTGCCAGTTCGATCCTGATGTTCGCATGCTGCTGGGCCAGCGCCACGCACTTGCTGGGCGCGCGCGCCGCCGCCAATTTCGTGGCGATCGCCGTTGCCGTCGGCTGGTTCGCCGAGGAGATGGGCGCCAACTTCGGCTGGTTCTTCGGCGATTACCACTACACCAATGTGCTGGGCCCCACGCTGGGCACCACGCCCGTCGTGATTCCGCTGATGTGGTTCGCGCTGTGCTACACGGCCTATGTGCTGGCCAACCTGATCGTATGGCAAACGCCGTCCGATGGCATTTCGCCGACCGGCAAGGGCCTGGTGTTGTCCCTGCTGGCGGCGCTGCTGGTCACCGCCTATGACCTCGGCGCCGATCCCTATATGGTCTTCAAGCTGCAGGCCTGGATCATGGAAAAGAAGGATGGCTGGTGGTTCGGCGAAACGCTGCAGGGCTTCTTCGGCTGGGCCACGGTTTCCTTCACCATCATCTTCCTGTTCCGCCTGACGCTGCGCCGCTGGGCGCCGGCGCCGCAACGCGCCCTCAGCAAATTCGACATGGGCGTGCCGCTGACCGTGTACGCCGGCAGCATGGTGTTCCAGATGTGCGCCGGCACGCCGGTTGAGACGCGCACCATCGCCTTCTTCGCCATGGGCATCCCGCTGCTGTGCGCCGTATGCGGCCTGCAGCGCTGGCATCACGCCGTCGAACAGGCGCCGCAGGGTGCGGACGCTCCGGTGCGGGAGGCCGCATGAGCCGCGGCGATGCGCCGCCCAGCGATGCACGCCGCAGTGCCGATCCGCTGGCGGACGATACGATCAGCCGCATCCTCAAGCCCTGGCACGACTGCGCCGGCGAGGTGTGCGGCCTGACGCAGTGGGGTGCGATCGCCATCGTCAACCGCGAGATCGCCCGCTGGGAACTGAATGGCCAGCTCGATGGCTGGCAAGCCGCGCCGGACGTGCCGCCGCATATTTCGTCCGCGCTGCAGGAATATGTCCGCTTCGGCCGCAACCTGCCCGCCTGGGCCGACGGCGAAAAAATCGCCCGCGCCGAGGAACTGTTCATCGACGGCAGCATGCTGTCCTGCACCCTGCTGTTCTGCGCCAGCCTGCCCGAGTGCTATGTGATCCCCGACCTGGCCACGGTGCTGCACGCGGCCGGCCAACTGGAAGCGCACACCGAATACCGCATCCGCTCCACGGCCGCCATGATCTTCCCCGTGATGATGCGCGGCGGGCTGACGTCGCCGGAAGGCGGCGGCGTGGCGCAAGCGCTGAAGGTACGCCTGATCCATGCCACCATCCGCTACCTGATCCTGCGCGGCAATCCGCGCGACGCCCTGGGCAGCGGCGCCCCGGCAGAAATTGCGCCGCTGGCGGCAATGAATGCGACCAGCTTCTACGAGTCGCTGTGGGTCCAGGGCTGGAACGTGGCGCGCGCCGGCCTGCCCTGCAACCAGGAAGAACTGGCCTACACGCTGCTGACCTTCCACTACATCTTCCTGCGCAGCCTGCGCACGCTGGGCCTGCGCGAGAGCCGGGAGAACGAGGAAGCCTACCTGCACACCTGGAATGTGCTGGGCCATGTGCTGGGCATCGAGCACCGCCTGATGGCCGACACGATGGAGCAGGCCAAGGTCATGTTCGAGGCCATCCAGCAGCGCGGCCGCCAGGAAGCGTGCGCGCCGGACCCGCGCCCCGACCTGGGCTGGGCGCTGATGCGGACCATGCAATCGTACATCCCCTTCCGCGTGCTGAAACCCTTCCCCGTGCTGCTCACGCGCTACCTGTGCGGCAGCCCGTGCCAGGACGATCTGCAGCTGACGGGGCGCGTGTCCATTTTCTCGCGCGCGGCCTTCGTGGTCATCATGGGCCTGATCCGCGCCATCGATACCACGGTGCGCCTGATCCTGCCGAATTTCTCGCTGTCGCGCATGTTCACGCGCGTGGCCGGCTACCAGCTCACCGTGAAGATGCTGATGGACCAGACGCGTCCCCTGAAACTGCCCGAATCCTTGCTCAACGAGGTCGACACCGTCACCCATGCATGGCATAACGATCCGAAGGCGCCGGCCTGGGTCAACGCCGTTGAACGCTACCTGACGGGGCGCCAGCAAAAAACCGAACGAAAGGCTGACTGATGATCCGATTATGCCGATGCCTGCGCCTGCTCCTGCTGCTGGCCGTGCTGAGTCCCGGCCTGGCGCTTGCCGCCGGCACGCTGCTGCTGGACGACCGCGTCGGCGAAGTCGAGGCCTGGCCGGCCGTGACCGTGCTCAGTGACCCGGGCGGCAAGCTCGATGCGCAGGCGGCGCTGGCCTCGGCCGGCTTCGAGGCGCCGCGCTCGGCCTACGCCACGCTGGGCGTCAACAAGGGCGTGCTGTGGCTGCGCATCCCCGCTGCCGTGGCGGCGGACAGCGATGGCCAGTGGGTGCTGAACATCGATTACGCGGTGCTGAACCGGGTGGACGTCTACGTGGCGCGCGGCGGCCAGCTGACGCGCCGCGCCGTGCTGGGCAACCTGCAGCCGCTACACTCCCACCTGGCGGGCGGGCGCGCGCCAGCCGTGCTGCTGCAGCTGAAGCCGGGCGAAGAACACACGCTGCTGCTGCGGGTGGAGAACCGCGGCGCGATGCTGCTGCCGATCCGCCTGTCCCGCCCCGGCGTCTTCCATGACAGCGCGCTGAACGAACAAATGATCCAGGGCATGCTGATGGGCCTTAGCCTGTGCCTGCTGCTGTATAGCCTGGCGCAGTGGGTCAACCTGCGTGAGCCGCTGTTCGCCAAGTTCGCGCTGCTGATCGCCGGCACCACGCTGTTCTCCGTCGAGTTCTTCGGCCTGGGCACGCAGTACCTGTGGAAGGACAATGTGTGGATGTCCCTGCACGCCGGCGGCCTGTTTGCGCTGATGGCGTCCTGCGGCGCCTACCTGTTCGTCGAACAGGCGCTGGCGCGGCCGGGCATGGACCGCATGTTCAGCCGCCTGATGAAGCTGGGCGCCGCGCTGACCGTGATCAGCGCCGTGGCTTACTGCCTGGACCTGATCGGCGTGGACATCCTGGTCGGCATCGTCAGCACGCTGGGCGTGATGCCCATGCTGCTTGGCCTGCCGGGCGCCTTCATGCGCGCGCGACGCGGCGACCGCGTCGGCACTTTCTTCCTGATTGGCTGGGCGGTGAGCTTCGCATCGTCGGTGATCCTGAGCCAGGTCATCGGCGGCAAGATCGCCGCCAATTTCTGGACCATGCACGCCCTGCAGTTCGGCAACGCCTTCGATATGCTGGTCTTCATGCGCATCCTCGGCCTGCGCACCCAGGCCATGCGCACGGCCATGCTGCGCGCCGAGGAAGCCACGCGCATGAAGTCCGACTTCCTGGCCAATATGAGCCACGAGATCCGCACGCCGATGAACGCCATCATCGGCATGAGCCGCCTGGCGCTGATGTCCGGCCCCGACCAGAAGCTGGCCAACTACCTGGGCAAGATCCTGGGCGCCGGCGAGCATCTGCTGGGCATCATCAACGACATCCTGGACTTCTCCAAGATCGAAGCGGGCAAGCTGGCGCTGGAGAAGGTGCCGTTTGACCTGAACGACATGCTGGAGCATCTCTCCAGCCTGACCGCGTCCAAGACCGATGCCAAGCGCGTGGAACTGGTGTTCCGCGTTGACCGCGGCGTACCGGCGCGGCTGGTGGGCGATCCGCTGCGCCTGGGGCAGATCCTGATCAACCTGACCGGCAACGCCGTCAAGTTCACCGAACGCGGCGAGATCGTGGTGGCGGTCGAGGTAGCCGCGCGCGAAGCCGGCGCCGTGACGCTGCGCTTCTCCGTCAGCGATACCGGCATCGGCATGGACGAAGCGCAGCTGGCGCGCCTGTTCCAGTCCTTCAGCCAGGCCGACGGTTCGATCACCCGCAAGTATGGCGGTACGGGCCTCGGCCTGTCGATCTCGCGCCAGCTGGTGGAGATGATGGGCGGGACAATACGCGTGTCCAGCACGCCGGGCGTGGGCAGCCGTTTCACCTTTACCGTGCAGCTGGGCATCGGCGATGCGGCCGCGCCGGGCGTGGCCTCGCCGGTCGCCGCCTTGCACCAGCTGCGCGTGCTGGTGGTGGACGATGTGGAAACGGCACGCGATGCGCTGACCGAGATGCTGGGCTCCTTCGGCATCACGGCCGATACCGCCAGCTCCGGCGAGCAGTGCGTGGCCATGCTGGCGCGCGCGGTCGAAGCCGGCGCGCCTTACCAGGTGGTACTGATGGACTACCTGATGCCGGGCTGGGATGGCGTTGAAACCATCCGCCGCATCCGCTCCGATGAACGCTTCCCGGCGCCGCCGGCCATCCTGATGGTCACGGCCTGCACCCGCGAACGCGTGCTCCAGCAGGAGGGCCAGGTGACGCTCGACGGCTTCCTCACCAAGCCCGTCGGGCCGGCGCTGCTCTATCACAGCCTGCTGCAGGTGCTGGGCCCGGACGGCGCCGACGCCGGCGTCCCGTCCGCCGCTGCCGGCTCTGCCCTCACCGCGGCCGGCGCCGCTACCCTCGCCCCTGCCCACGCCTCTGCTCTCGCTGCGTCGGCGCCTGCCGCTTCCGCCGTTTCCACCGCTTCCGCCGTTTCCACCGCTTCCGCCTTCGCCGCTCCCGCCTCCGCCTCCGCCGCCGGCATGCAGCTGCGCGACCTCTCCGGGCTGGCCGGCGCCCTCGTCCTGCTGGTCGACGACAACGCCAACAACCGCGAGGTGGCCGCCGACTTCCTCGCCGCCGGCCAGATCGAAGTGCACGTCGCAGTGCACGGCGCCGAAGCCTTGCGCATGGTCCAGGAGCGCGAGTACGACCTGGTGCTGATGGATATCCAGATGGCCGTGATGGACGGCCTCACCGCCACCCGCCGCATCCGCGCCATCCCCGCACTGCTCGACCTGCCCATCGTCGCCATGACTGCGCACGCCATGGCAGGTGACCGCGACAAGAGCATCGAAGCGGGCATGAACGACCACATCACGAAGCCGATCGACCCGGACCTGCTGTTCCGCACCCTGCGCAAATGGATCCCCTCCGCGCGCCTGGCCGGCCGCGCCCCAAGCGCCTCCGCCCACCCAGACACCGCCGCCGCCA
>DASWYX010000491.1:0-1848 GCA_036404755.1 Pseudoduganella sp. | reverse complement strand
ATCGCGCATCATGCCGGCTGGCAGTGGCGCATTCCGCTGCAGCACCGCGTCGGCAATGGGCTGGTGTATTCCAGCCGTTACCTGGATGATGAAGTCGCGGATGTGGGCCACTTCATGCGCCGTCTGCTGGTTGAATTCATCGATGTCGGTCTGGCAGATGCCGGCGCTGGGGAACATTTGCAGCAGGCGGATCAGGCTGCGCTGGATCAGGTGGATGCTGGTCGATTCGATCGGCTCCAGGAAGCCGCTGGCCAGGCCGATGGCCACGCAGTTGTGGCGCCAGGTCTGGCGCCGCTGGCCCGGCTTGAAGCGGATCGGACGCGGCTCCATCAGCGGCGCGCCGGCGAGGTTGGACAGCAGCATGCGCCGCGCTTCTTCATCGTCCAGGTGGCGGCTGGAATACACCAGCCCATTGCCGACGCGGTGCTGCAGCGGAATGCGCCATTGCCATCCCGCGTGGTGCGCGATGGCGCGCGTGTAAGGCGGCACTACGCCGGTCGATTCGGTCTGCACCGCCAGCGCGCTGTCGCAGAACAGCAGGTGCGACCAGTCCTCGAACTCCACGCCCAGCGTTTGGCCCAGCAGCAGGCTGCGGAAGCCCGAGCAATCGATGAACAGGTCGCCCTCGATCTGCGCGCCGCCATCCAGCGCCAGGGAGCGGATGAAGCCGGACTGCGCATCCTGGTTCACCTGCACGATCCTGCCTTCCACGCGGCGTACGCCCAGCGCTTCGCTGAACTTGCGCAGGTAGCGCGCGTACAGGCCCGCATCCAGGTGATAGGCGTAATTCATGCCCTGGTCAGGCAGGTGCGCGAAGCGGTCCATCTGGGCCGCCTTCAGTTCGCGGCAGTAATCGCCATAGTCGCCGGCCAAGCGACGCGCGCGGCCCTTGAGCCAGAAGTGCTGGAAACCTGCCGTCCAGTGATCGGTGCCGGTGGTGCCGAAGGAGTGGATGTAGTTCTCGCCCACGTTGCGCCAGTTCTCGAAGCTGATGCCCAGCTTGAAGGTGGCCTGCGTGGCGGCCATGAACTCGCTCTCGTTCAGTTGCAGCAGGTCGTGGAAGGTGATCATTGACGGGATGGTGGCTTCGCCCACGCCCACCGTGCCGATGTCGTCCGATTCGACCAGGGTGATGTCGAGGATCCTGCCCATCGTCTTGGACAGCGCGGCGGCGGCCATCCATCCCGCTGTGCCGCCACCGGCGATGACCACGCGGCGGATCGGATGATTGTTTGCTTGCATAGGGTGGTCCTTAACGGTTCATGCGGTTCAGGATCTGGCCGCGCAGCGTGCGCGCGGCGGTATCGTCCAACGGCGCCAGCACGCCGCGGGCGCGTGGCGGAATGTGCGCGGCCTCGCTGCCGTCGCTGTCGAAGACATAATGGCGGAACAGTTCCTGCCAGGCGGCGCGCTGGGCCGGCGGCAGTTCGCGCATGGTCAGCAGCGCCAGCATCAGGGTATTGGTGGGCGTGTCCATATAGCCCGGCGACTGGCGCCACCAGTAGTTGACGAGGATGTTGAAAGGATCGAGCGCTTCCACGTGGTGCCACCACATGCTGGGAATGAAGATGGCGTCGCCCGCCTCCAGCTCCGCCGACTGCGCATGCGCCAGCGCCTCGGCAAAGCGGGGAAAGCGCTCCGGGTCCGGACGGTGGAAGTCGACCAGGCTGATGGCCTGGCCTGCCGGCGTGAAATCGAGCGGGCCGATATAAAGGTTGCGCAGCTGCTCCGGCGGAAACAGCGTGAACCGGCGGCAGCCGGCCGCCACGCAGGCAATATTGTCCGGCAGGTCGTAGTGGGCCGCGATGCGCGTGCGGTTGCCCAGCCAGATGCTGACATAGGGCTGGC
>DASWYX010000490.1:0-8781 GCA_036404755.1 Pseudoduganella sp. | reverse complement strand
CAAGGGTTAGTGCTGCACAGATTTAGAACTAAATCACGCGGCGGAAGCGTCCTTGGAAATGCGGCGCGACGGGGTGCCACCCCAGACTTCCCCTGCCATGATTTCGGTGCCTTTTACGACCACCGCATTGGCTGCAACAATGGCGTTGTCGTGAATGGTCGTGCCAGCCAGCACCAGGGCATTGGCGCCAATTGTTACATTGTTGCCGATCCGGATTGGGAAGTGGGCGAGCTCGATGCCTTCGACCACATGCGGAATCAGCAAAGCCGATTCACCAACAATCGTATTCGCGCCTATGGTCACGAACATAGGGTCGTACATAATTCCTGAACAGTAAGTGTTCGGACCGAGCCGCGCCCCCAGTGCCTGATAAACCAGCCGCATGATAGGAACAGGGATGAACCGGGTGCGAATCAGGGTGTTCAGCAGCACCAGATAAAAAAGGCAGTGCACCTGATAGGCGTATTCCTGGCTGTGCCCCACGGGGATGGAGCCTTCCCGTAGCGGGATCAGCCAGAAGAGAACACGGTGCACGACAATCGCGTACACGTAGATGGACACGACAAAAATGGCGCTGACTACGACGCTGCGGAATTCGCCCAGGGCGCCCAGGTATGCCCAGGCCAGCCATGCCGTGGCCAGCGCGAGCGCCAGCACCGCAGTCAGTCCTGTGGAGAATGTCGCTATCGCATTTGGTCGCATCACTCGCATCGTGCCTCCCGAGCCATCGGATCGTTGAAGTGGGAAGTATATCAGTCACATACTGCCGAGCAACTCCACTTCTAATTCTGAGCCAGGCTGCTTACCGGGCTGATGCTTGTAAGAATTTCCGCCAATACCTCATTGAATCTTGTACCGGCCTCATACCGGGTGAAGGTGCGGGCAATCTGGCGGGCAGCGCTTGCTGGTTGGGGATTCGCGAGCATGCTCTCAACCGTTTGCCGCAATGCCGCAGGATCGAAGCGGTCGGCACGCAAAAGGGCGCCAGCGCCGGCGGAAGTGATGCCTTGCATATTCAGGAACTGGTCCAGGTTGCTGGCGATGCCGATCACCGGGACGCCGGCCACCAGCGCCTGCTGGGAAGTCGGGCTGCCGCCGTTGCAGATCACCAGGGCGGCGCGCCGTGCGGCATCGTCGCCTGGCAGGAAATCTGCGACGCGGGCGTTACCCGGCACGTCCGTGACGGCGATCTTGCCGGCGGTGGCCGCAATCACAGTGACCGGCAAGCCGGCCAGCGCCTTCAGCGCCGCCGGCAGTAGCTCGCCCTGGCCCGAACTGCCCAGGGTCATGTAGATCAGCGGCCGATCCGTCGGCAGCTGGGTCCACCAGTCGGGCAGAGGAATGGGCGGCGACCACAGTACCGGGCCGATGAAGCGGTGATTGGCGGGCAGTCCGTTTACAGTGAACAGTTCCGGCACGTCGGCATACAGCGTGTAGTCGGCATCGGTGTAGACGCGGTTAAGGTCAAAGCCCAGTGAGGGCATGCCGGCTTTGCGCCGCACATTGTTCAGGGGTAGGGTGTGCAGGCCGAACGCAATAGGACGGGCCAGCCGGAACAGTGGATCAGCGATGCCAAGCGGCAGGAACCTCGTCAGCGGGATATTCGGCACCGTGTAGCGTTGCGTGACGTAAGGGCTCCAGTAGGCATTGATCAGCGAGATATAGGGAACCTTCGCCAGCCGGGCGCTGATGGACAGCGACAGGCGGAAGTCGCCGACCACCACGTCCGGGGCCACTTTTTCCAGCAGCCGGCGGTCTTCTTCCACGTAGCCGGCCAGCGTGGCCTCGTCGTAGACCGGTTTGCCTTCGGCCAGCGCGGCCAGGAACTGCGCGCTGGAGATGCTGTGGATCGGCCAGCGAGTGAAGTCGGTGCCTTTGAAGCAGAAGTCGTATCCGTCTGCGCAGGCGAAATGGATTTCGTATTCGGAGCGGTCGAGCGTGGCGGCCAGGGTCAGGGCACGGCCGACGTGGGCGAGCGTCACCGCCTCCGCGACGAAGAGTATTTTTTTGCGTGGCATATGCGCCTTTGATAATCAGATGCCAAAAAGTAGCAGGGAGCTCACCGTCCAGTCAATCCCGTATGGCACAATCCCGGCTTTGAGCAGAGCGAGGAAATGCCATGGGCGTCGAGATTGAACGCAAATTCCTGGTGACCAATGATGATTGGCGCACGCAGGGCGAACCGGTGCTGCTGCGCCAGGGGTATCTGTCCTCGCATCCGGAGCGCGTGGTGCGCGTGCGCATCGAGGGCGACAGGGCGGTAATGACCATCAAGAGCAAGAACACGGGCGCCAGCCGGGGCGAGTGGGAATATCCGCTGCCGATGCAGGACGCGGCCGAGTTCCTGGACAAGCTGTGCGAGCAGCCCATCATCGAGAAGTACCGCCGACGTATCGGCTTCGGCGGCTTCACCTGGGAAGTGGATGAATTCCTGGGCGTGAACGCGGGCCTGGTCGTGGCCGAGATCGAGCTGCCGAGCGAGGACACGCAATTCGACAAGCCGGCCTGGGCCGGCGAGGAAGTGACGCATGACCGGCGCTATTACAATTCCGCGCTGGTCGCGCAGCCCTACACGAGCTGGGGCAAATAAAAAAAATCCCCGCAGACGGCGGGGATTTTTGTTAGTGGAAATGCTCGGTGCCCGTCGGCGCGTCCTCGGGCATTTCCGCGTGTACCAGCTCGCCGGACGGATCGGCAAACAGCGGAGCGCCGCAGTCGTCGCAGTACTCGGCCACATACTTCTCGCCCAGTTTCTTCACCTGCGATACGCCTGCGGAGTTCAGGTGCTCGACGATTTCCTCCACCGGCGTGCGCGGCTTCAGCATCGCGGTCAGGTGGCCGGCTGTGATCGGGCCTTCGGGCGGCGTGCCTTCCTCGTCTTCCTGGCCGTACAGCGGCCACACCACGCCGTAGATCACGTCGCTGTCGTTGCGGCGGGTGAAGGCGACGCGGTATTCGTCGATCTGGCCATCGGGCGCCGACTCGTCGCCGAAGCCGGCGATCACGGCGCGCAGTTCGTTCGGCTCGCAGGCCAGCGAATGCGTCAGGTAGTGCACGGCGGCGCGGATCGAGACGGGACGAATCAGCTTGTCCGCCTCGCGGCAGGCCATGTAATAAGCCTCCGGCAGCAGCAGTTCGATGCCGCAGCCCGGCAGCAGGCGCGCCACCGTCGGCGTGGCCTGCGTGGTCCAGGCTTCGAGCGCGGCATTGCGCTCTTCGGCCGGGTTCAGGCCCGCGCCCTGCATCTGCCAGCGGAACAGCGGACCGCCGTGCGGGGCCACCACGGCTGCCACCAGGTAGCGCGTGTCGGCCAGGAAGGGCGCCGTTTCGGGCGTCTTCGTGTCCATCTTCACGGCCACGCCCTTCAGCGCGGCCTGGGCCAGCTTGTGCGTCTTCGAATAGGCTTCCGCGTGGGTGCGCGGCAGCTGGTCGATCGAATACAGCGAGGACGACATGGCCATATGCGTGCCGTCCGCCAGCAGGTGGGCGGAGAAGTGGGCCGACAGCGTGTTCAGGATGTCGGCCGGGATCTGGCCGGAAGCGATGGAAAAGCGCGTCCAGGCCAGGATCGGGGCAGCCACCAGCAGCACGTCGTACTCGCGCGGCTGGCCGTCCACCTCGACCACGATGGTGTCGGATTCGCTGACGGCTTCCACGCTGTCCATCAGGATGTCGTAGGCGTTCAGGTCCACGCTGAACAGCGAGTTCAGGGCGGAGTCGATGGTGTCCTGGTGACCGGTGCGCAGCAGCTTATGCAGCTGGGCATCCAGCGTGCGCTCCCAGTTGCGCTCTTCAATGCGGGAGGCGGCCTGGCCCACGGCTTGGGCTAGGGTTAGAAGGCGCTGGCTGTCGGCGGACAATTTCTGGGTTGAATCTTTAGATGGTCGACGCATAGCGCTTTTTTAGGAGTGTAAAAAGAAACTCTGTTACGGCTATTGTAGTGGATTCGGCAAGAAACGGCGCTCCAAAAAATAATGGCGGATCGCAAGGATCCGCCATTATTCGAATTTGCCGTGCGACCCGCATACGATGGGTCGCCGGGCTGCGTAGGGCGGATCATTGATCCGCCGTCCACGCGCCGCCCGAGGCTTACGCCGCCAGCAGCTGGCGCAGAACGAACGGCAGGATGCCGCCGTGCTTGTAGTAGTCCACTTCGATCGGAGTATCGATACGCAGCAGAACCTGGACTTCCTGCGACGAACCGTCGGCGCGGTGGATCACCAGGGTAGCCTGTTGCTGAGGCTTGATCTCGCCTTCCAGGCCCTTCAGGTCATAGGTTTCCTTGCCGGTGATGCCCAGGGTTTCGACCGAATCGTTGCCCAGGAACTGCAGCGGCAGCACGCCCATGCCCACCAGGTTGGAGCGGTGGATACGCTCGAAGGAACGGCAGATCACGGCCTTCACGCCCAGCAGCTGGGTACCCTTGGCGGCCCAGTCGCGGGAAGAGCCGGTACCGTATTCTTCGCCGCCGAAGATCATGGTCGGGGTACCTTCTTCGATGTAGCGCATTGCTGCATCGTAGATCGACAGCTGTTCACCGGACGGCTGGTGCAGGGTGATGCCGCCTTCCACCGCGGAACCGTCGGCCTTCGGCGGGATCATCTTGTTCTTGATACGCACGTTGGCGAAGGTGCCGCGCATCATGATCTCGTGGTTGCCGCGGCGCGAGCCGTAGGAGTTGAAGTCGGCCTTCAGCACGCCGTTTTCCTTCAGCCACTTGCCTGCCGGGCCGTCTTCCTTGATGGAGCCGGCCGGGGAGATGTGGTCGGTGGTGATGGAGTCGCCGAACACGCCCAGTGCGCGCGCGCCGGTGATGCCGGCTTCAGCGGCCTGCGGCTGCATCGAGAAACCTTCGAAGAACGGAGGCTCGGCAATGTAGGTCGAATCCGGCCAGTCGTAGACCTGGCCTTCCACGGAGGACACGGCTTCCCACAGCTTGCCCGGTGCGCCCTTCACGTCGGCGTAGTTTTCCTTGAAGACCTTGGAGTTCATCGCGAACTTCATCAGCTTCTGGATCTCGGCGGAGGTCGGCCAGATGTCGCCCAGGTAGACGTCCTTGCCATCCTTGCCCTGGCCGACCGGTTCGGTCATCAGGTCGCGCGTCACATTGCCGGCGATTGCGTAAGCGACGACCAGCGGTGGCGAGGCCAGGAAGTTGGAGCGGATGTTCGGGTGGATACGCGCCTCGAAGTTACGGTTACCGGACAGCACGGCCGCTGCCACGATATCGTTCTGGGTGATGGTCGCGTTCAGTTCCGGGGTCAGGTCGCCGGCATTGCCGATGCAGGTGGTGCAGCCGTAGGCGGTCACGCCGAAGCCCAGCTTTTCCAGGTAAGGCAGCAGGCCGGCGGCGGTCAGGTACTCGGTGACGACGCGCGAGCCAGGAGCCAGCGAGGTCTTGATGTGCGGAGCGACGGTCAGGCCGGCTTCCACGGCCTTCTTGGCCAGCAGGCCGGCTGCCAGCAGCACGCTCGGGTTCGAGGTGTTGGTGCAGGAGGTGATCGCGGCGATCAGCACGTCGCCGTTCTTCACGTGCACGCCATTGCTGGTGGTGTAGGTGTTGGTCAGGTCGTCGGCCGCCTTGTTGAAGCCATTTTCGGTGGTCGGCTTGGAGAACAACTCGGTGAAGGTGGACTTCACGTTGCCGATTTCGATACGGTCCTGCGGACGCTTCGGGCCGGCCAGCGACGGGGTCACGGTAGCCAGGTCCAGGTGCAGTTCGCGGGTGAAGTCGATGTCGCCTTTCTTCGGCACGCCGTACATGCCCTGCGCCTTGAAGTAGGACTGGAAGGCGGCGATTTCATCCTTGGTGCGGCCGGTGCCTTCGAAGTATTCGATGGTCTTGTCGTCGACCGGGAAGAAGCCCATGGTTGCGCCGTATTCCGGCGCCATGTTGGCGATGGTCGCGCGGTCGGTCACGGTCAGGGACTGGGTGCCTTCGCCGAAGAACTCGACGAACTTGCCCACGACTTTCTCTTTACGCAGCATTTCGGTGATGGTCAGCACCAGGTCGGTCGCGGTGCAGCCTTCGCGCAGGGCGCCGGTCAGGTTCACGCCGATCACGTCCGGGGTCAGGAAGTACACCGGCTGGCCCAGCATGCCCGCTTCCGCCTCGATGCCGCCCACGCCCCAGCCCACCACGCCGATACCGTTGATCATGGTGGTGTGGGAGTCGGTGCCCACCAGCGAGTCAGGGTAGTACACGCCGGACGCATTGTGCACGCCGCGCGCCAGGTATTCCAGGTTCACCTGGTGCACGATGCCGAAGCCTGGAGGCACCACGCCGAAGGTGTCAAAGGCTTGCATGCCCCACTTCATGAACTGGTAGCGCTCATTGTTGCGCGAGAATTCCAGCTTCATGTTCAGGTCCAGGGCCTTCGGCTCACGGAAGTGGTCGATGGTCACGGAGTGGTCGACCACCAGGTCAACCGGCACCAGCGGCTCGATCTTCTTCGGGTTCACACCCATCTTGGAGGCCACGTTGCGCATTGCGGCCAGGTCGGCCAGCAGCGGAACGCCGGTGAAGTCCTGCAGGACCACGCGGGCGACGACGAACGGGATCTCGTCGGTACGAGCCGCAGTCGCGCCCCAGTTGGCCAGCTGCTTCACGTGTTCTTCGGTAACCTTTTTACCGTCGCAGTTGCGCAGCACCGATTCCAGCACCACGCGGATCGATACCGGCAGGCGGGAGATTTTGGCGCCCAGTTCCTTTTCCAGCGCAGGCAGGGAGTAGAACTTACCCTTCTTGCTGCCAGAAATAGGGAAATCCTTGAGCGTATTCAGTGTATTGCGGGACATGACCTCTCCTTCAGGTGGGTATCGTCTGTTATTAATAATCAAAGACCGTTCTTTTGTTCGGCCGTCTTGCATTCATTCGCCAACTGGCGGTTCGCCTTCGAATCGAGCAGCATGCCCTTGGCGGGAATGCCGATCCAGATCAGCCCATACAGCTTGTTTTCGAACCGCTCGGCGCCGGTGGTGGTGGCCACGCGGGTCAGGCGGTGCAGGCGCTGCTTCCAGCGCAGGGCGATGTGGTCGACATCGTTGGCGTTCTTGTAGATCGTGATCTTGTTGCCCAGTTCGCAGGCGTATTCGGTCACGGCGTTGTCGGCGATGTTTGGTTCGTCGGCTTCTTCATTCGCTTGGCCGTTGGCGGCAGCGGCGCCGGCGGCTCCCGCAGCCGCGGCTCCGGCGGCGGCTTTCTTGCCGTTGCCGTTTTTCTTCTTGGCGCTTGCTGCGGAATTGGGTTGATTCTGTGCTGCCTCTGCCAGCGGCGCCAGTGCCAGCGAAGCGCAGGCGGCGATGGCGAGGACGAATTTCGTGATGCTCATGACTCAGTTGTCTCCAGGTGTTTCTCGATCGCCCAGGAGGGCGGCTACATTGTCCGGCAGCGGCAGTCCCGCGAGACGTGCGCGCTGCAGAACCGTCCAATAATATCGGTAGCTCGCGCGGTCGTGCAAGCGGCCGTGCTGGGAGATCGGTCCCCACTGGACCTTCTCCGCTTCATGCAGGATCGCGGCCGCTTCATTGACCTCGGAGACGCGAGGGGTGAAGGCCTTGATCACCGGCTTGATCTGGCTCGGATGGATGCTCCACATGCGGGTGTAGCCGAATTCCGCAGCCGCGCGCTGGGCGTCCGTAGCCACCACGGCCGAGTCCTTGATCTCGGTCGTCACATTATGCGAAGGCACCTTGCCGTGGGCATGGCAGGCCGCTGCTATTTCCAGTTTAGCGCGCACCACCAAAGGGTGCACGAACTGACCTGGGGTGCGCATGGCGTTGCCGGGGATGGCGCCGTAATGGGCGGAGACGAAGTCCATGATGCCGAAGGACAGGCATTCGACCTGGGGCAGGGCGGCGATGTCGTGCACGTCGCGCAGGGCGCCGTGGGTTTCGATCAGCACGTGCACCGGCAGGTTGCTGCGGCCGGCGCGGGCGGCGTACTTGTTCACCACCTCGATGCCGCGCATGACTTCCTGCACGCTTTCGGGCTTGGGCAGCACGACGTAGGCCAGCTTGTGGCCCGCCTCGCTGCAGATGATTTCCACATCGCGCTCGAAGAATGGGCTGCCGACGTCGTGGACGCGGGCGCCGATGCGGTTGAATTCATTGGCCTCGTCCAGCAGCAGCAGGGCCACCAGCTTGGCGTGCGATTCCTCGTTGCCGGCGGCGGCGCCGTCCTCGCAATCGAAGGTGATGTCGAACAGGGGGCCAAGCTCTTGTTGCAGGGCCATGGATTTGCGCATGAGCTTCTCGTTGCCGGCGTAGTGATCGCAGGCGGGAAGCAGCAGCGGCTGGCGTGTGCCCTGGAATAAGACCTCGGATGGGTGCATGGATGCGGAAGGAACAGCCGCCACGCTGCCCGGGGCAGCGCGGCGGGTACGGCGGATCGGTGGTTTGACCGGTTCCACTGTGTTACGGATGGATTACGGCAGCAGGTGCTTCACGCCTTCACGCTCTTCGGTCAGTTCCTTCAGCGTGAGATTGATGCGCTCTTGCGAGAATGCGTCGATTTCCAGGCCCTGCACGATCTTGTATTCACCGTTCTCGGTGGTCACAGGGAAGCCGAACATGATGCCTTCAGGGATGCCGTAGGAACCGTCGGAAGGAACACCCATGGTGGTCCACTTGCCGTTGGTGCCCAGTACCCAGTCACGCACGTGGTCGATCGCTGCATTGGCTGCGGAAGCGGCCGAAGACAGGCCGCGCGCTTCGATGATCGCTGCGCCGCGCTTGCCCACGGTCGGCAGGAACACGTTGGCGTTCCATTCCTGGTCGTTG
>DASWYX010000489.1:0-5904 GCA_036404755.1 Pseudoduganella sp. | reverse complement strand
GGCGGACTGCGCGTCGCGCGCCGTGCTGTCCCACGTGACCAGCCGCTGGGGCGTGCTGGTGCTGGTGGTCCTGCTGGGCGGCATGCACCGCTTCGCCCAGCTGCGCCGTGAAATCGGCGGCGTCAGCGAAAAAATGCTGGCGCAGACCCTCGATGCCCTCGTGCGGGACGGCTTCGTCAAGCGCGTTTCGCTGCCCGTGATTCCGCCCCACGTCGAGTACAGCCTCACCCCCATGGGTACCGAAATCGCCGAACGCCTGGAAGTGCTGGTGGACTGGATTGAGGATAATTTCCCACGCATTGCGGCCGCCCGCGCCGAGTTGGCGGAGGCAGACACGTACGGGGACCCCGTCTTGTAATACACTGGGGGACAGCAAGGACGAACGAAAGGTGCGCCGTACTTGGACCCAAGCAAGACCATCCTCATTGTCACTGGCACGGACTTCGACCTGGCTGGTCTGGAGCTCGCGCTAGCCCGCCACGCTTTCCGGGTGCAAGTCGTCAATAAGGGCGACAGTGCGCTCGATGCGGTGGCGGCCGGCGGCATTGCCCTCGTGCTGCTGGATGTGGCCATGGCCGGCAGCGCCAGTTTTGAACTGTGCCAGCGCGTGTCCATGGCCAATGGTCACCGCCTGCCGGTGTTGCTGATGTCCGCCCGCCCCTCGGACGAAGAGCAGCAGCGCGCCGCCCTGGCCGGCGCCGATGCCTATATCCGCATGCCTTTCACGGCCAGCGCCGTGGTCGAAAAAATTCTTGTTACGCTCAACGCGGGACGCGGCCCGCTGCCGCCCGACGCGCTGGAAGTGAATTACCACATGATGATGGCCGGCTCGCCGGACGCCATCATGCTCTTCGATGCGGAAAGCGGACGGCCAGCGGACGTGAACCTGAAAGCCGAGCAAATGTTCGGCCGCAGCGCGGGCGAGCTGATGGCGCTGCCCGTGTCGTCCCTGTGCCCGCCCATGCAGCCGGACGGACGTTCCTCCACGGCGGCATGGAAGGATCTGATGGAGCGCGTGAGCGCAGGCGAAATCCGCATTTTCCCGATGTCCTTCCTGCACAGCGGCGGACGCCAGGTCGATTGCGAAATCCGCGTCGTCCTGATCAACAAGGATGGCCGCCGTCTGTTCCATGTGCGCATGGTGGATGTCACCGGGCAGTTGCTGGCCGAAGCCCTGCGCGAAGGCCAGAACCGGCTGCTGGAAATGGTGGCGCGCGGGGCGCCACTGCAAGCCACGCTGGACGCACTGGTGCAGCTGATCGAGCACCAGTCGGATGGCGTGATCTGCTCCGTGATGCTGCTCGACGAAACGGGCACGCGCATGCGCACCGGCAGCGCGCCCAATCTGCACAAGGATTACCTGGCGCTGCTGGATGGCATGGAAATCGGTCCCATGGTCGGCTCCTGCGGCACGGCCATGTTCCGCCAGGAAGCGGTGATCGTGTCCGACATCGAGCAGGATCCCTTGTGGGCGCCCTACCGCGAGCTGATGAAGCCCTTCGGCCTGCGCGCCTGCTGGTCCATGCCCATCCTGCTGGACGAGAACACGGTGTTGGGCTCCTTCGCCATGTATTACCGCACCGTGCGCCATCCCACGCCGGAAGACCAGCGCCTGATCGGCGTGGCCACCCACCTGGCCGGCATCGCCATCGAGCGCACGCGCGTCGAGGCCGAACTGCAGCGCCACCGCGCCAACTTGCAGCAACTGGTGGAGGCTCGGACGGCGGAACTGAAACGCGCGGAACAGGAACTGGTCCGGCGCGACAAGCTGGCGGCCCTCGGCACCCTCGTTGCCGGCGTGGCGCACGAACTGAATACGCCGATCGGCAACAGCCTGATGATGGTCAGCACCATGAGCGACCACACGGCCAACCTGGCGCGCCAGCTGGAGCACGGGCTGCGCCGCTCGGAACTGGAAACCTATGTAAACCAGGCGCTGGAGGCGGACGTGGTCCTGCTGCGCAACCTGAATCGCGCGGCAAGCCTGATCAGCAGTTTCAAGCAGATCGCGGTCGATGCGCCGGACGCCGAACGCCGCCAGTTCGCGCTGCATAATCTCGTCAGCGAAACGCTGGCGCCGCTGGTGGCAGCCGCGCGGCCGCCGCGTCCCCGGCTGGTACAGGATATTTCGCCCAGCCTGCAGATGGACAGTTACCCCGGCCCCCTCGGCCAGGCCCTTTCCAACCTGTTCGACAACTGCCTGGTGCACGCTTTCCCGGGCCGTGCGGGCACCATCACGGTCACCGCGCGCCCCGCCGCCGAAACGGGCTGGATCCAGCTGGCGGTGGCGGACAACGGCGTCGGCATCGCGCCAGAAAACCTGCGCCGGGTCTTCGATCCCTTCTTCACCACCCGCCTTGGCGCCAGTTCGGGCCTCGGCCTGCACATCGTGCACAATATCGTTACCGGAGTGCTGGGCGGCCAAATTGAAGTCGACAGCACGCCGGGCCGCGGCGCCACGTTTACCATGCGCCTTCCACTGGTCGCCCCGCTATGAACCGCACCCTCACCCTGATTATCGCCATGGCCTGCGGCGCCGCCCTGGCCGGACCCGCGCCCTGGTATTGGTGGGCCAGCAAGATCGACGGCCAGCGCGTTTGCTCCCAATCGCCGCTTGGCCCGGGTTGGGAGCGCGCCGGCGGTCCGTTTAAAGACGCCCGTTGCGAAAAGCCGCTGGCTAGGAAATAATGCAGCTAAAACAAGAAGCAAACGTAAGTCCAACCTGAGAGGAGAACGTATGTTTCAGAATCCCGAGCAGTTCGCCGCCGCCACCAAGGCCCTGTTCCAGTTCCAGCTGGAGACCTTCAACACCCTGACCGAGAAAGCCGTGCACGGCCTGGAACAGGTGGTGGAACTGAACATCAACACAGCCAAGACCGGGGTGGAAGACAGCCTGGCCGCCAGCAAGGCCGTGAGCCAGGCGAGCGATCCGAAAGCCGCCATGGACGTTGTCGCCGCCCGCCTGCAACCCGGCATGGCAGCAACCAATGCCTATAACCGCCAGCTCACGGAAATCATCACCGAGATCCACAACGAATTCACCCGCGCCGCCGAAGCCCACGTGGCCGAAGCGAAGAACAACCTGAGCGCCCTGATCGAGGATGTGACCAAGAACGTCAAGCCGGGCTCGGAAAACGCGGTCGAAATCGTGAGAAGCGCGATCGAAAACGCCTTCAAGGGTTACGAGCAGGTCACCACCGCAACGCGACAAGCGGTAGCGGCCTTCGAGCAGCAAATCGCCAAAGTCAGCGCCCAGGCTGAGCAAGCGACCAAAAAATAGTGCATTAGCGGGGCGGGCGCGGTACACTGTATAAAAATACAGTTTTTCCGGCTTCGCCCCCGATGATCAGAGTTCTCGAAAACCCGTTTTATTACCTGGACAACTTTCACCAGGTCTTGCAGTGGATCGGTGAGCGCTACAGCGATCTGCTCAATGAAGAAGAGAACACCTTCCTCAGCCGCTTTGCTGCCCTGCCCCAGCCTTCCCGCGCCCTCTTCGTTCGCATGGTCATGCGCAAGGGGGAGCTGTTTCGCGCCTCCAAGCTGAGTTATCCGGAAATCGGCTGCACCGTTTCCGCCGCCGCGCCGCTGGCGGCCGAGGGCTGGCTGGACGAGGATCCGCTCGTCACGCTGGATGAACTGTTCGACCTGCTGCAAAAGCCGGAGATCGTCACCGTGTTCTCGCTTGCCGGCCATGAGCGTTCGGCACGCAAGGCCGAGCAGCTGGAAGCGCTGCGCGAACGCCACGATGGCGAGCATCGTTTCTCCGCCTGGTGCGGCGAGGCGGCGCCGGACCGCGCCTGGCGCATCCTGTCCAAGCCCCTGTGCGACCGCCTGCGCCTGATCTTCTTCGGCAATTACCACCAGGACTGGTCGGAATTCGTGCTGTCCGACCTGGGCATCTACCGCTACGAGAAGGTGGAGTTTTCGCCGTCCGCGCGCGGTTTCCGTTCGCGCCGCGACATCGACGAGTACCTGGCCCTGCATGCCTGCCGCGAGCGTTTCGGCGATGGCGAAGATCCGCTGGCGGTGCTGGCCGATATGCCGCCGCCGTCGCCGGACAATGAATGGCTGCACAGCCGCCGCCAAAAGCTGCAATTCCAGATCGGCCAGCAACTGGAGAAGCTGTCCAACTGGCCGGCCGCCTTCAGCGTGTACGAGCAGTGCGCCTACCCCGGCGCCCGCGCCCGCGCCATCCGCGTGCTGGAAAAGGACGAGCGCTTCGGCCTGGCCTACGAATGGCTGCAGCGCGCGCAGGCCGCGCCGGAGAGCGAGGCGGAGCGCCAGGCCTTGCTGCGCATGGCGCCGCGCCTGCGCCGCAAGCTGGGTCACATGCGCGAGCCGGCGCACAAGCGCACGGCCGTCGAGCGGCTGGACCTGAGCCTGCCCATGCCGGCCGAGGCCTGGTGGGTGGAAGGCGTGGTGCGCGACCATCTGTGGCGCGACGATGTGCCCTGCTATTACGTGGAAAACGCGCTGGCCAATTCGCTTTTCGGCCTGCTGTGCTGGGACGCGATCTTTGCCGCCATCCCCGGCGCCTTCTTCCATCCCTTCCATCACGCACCGGCGGACTTGCACAGCGCGGACTTCCAGCAGCGCCGTGCTTCGCTGTTCGCGTCCTGCTTCGCGCAGTTGGAGGACGGGCGTTATCGTTCGACGATCATGGCCAATCGCGCGCTGAAGGATGGCCTCCAGTCGCCCTTCGTGTATTGGGACGTGTTGGACGACGAGCTGCTTGGACATGCCCTGGACTGCATTCCCGCCGCCCACCTGCGCAAATGGTTCGAGCGCATCCTGCAGGATGTGAAGGCCAACCGCAGCGGCTTCCCTGACCTGATCCAGTTCTGGCCCGCCGAGCGGCGCTACAACATGATCGAAGTGAAGGGCCCCGGCGACCGGCTGCAGGACAACCAGCTGCGCTGGATCGATTACTGCGCCAAGCATGCGATGCCGGTGTCCGTGTGCTACTTGCAGTGGGCGGAATGAGCTATACGGTTGCAGTGCGGGCGCTGTGCGAGTTCACGGCCAAGCAGGGGGACCTGGACCTGCGCTTTACGCCTACGCCGACGGCGCAGGAAGGCATTGCGGGGCATGCCCTGGTCGCGTCGCGCCGCGCCGACGATTACGAGCGGGAGATTTTGCTGTCCGGCGAGTTCGGGCCTTTGCGCGTGCGCGGCCGCGCGGACGGCTACTGTCCGCGCCAAAACCAGCTGGAGGAAATCAAGACCTACCGCGGCGACCTCGCGCGCCAGCCGGCCAATCACCGCCACCTGCACTGGGCGCAGCTGAAGGTCTACGGACACCTGCTGTGCGCGGCGCGCGGCCTGTCCTCCGTGCGTTTGGCCCTGGTCTATTTCGACATCGCTTCGCAAAAGGAAACTCTGCTGACCGAGGATGCCGATGCGGCCTCCCTGCGCGAGTTCTTTGAGCAGCAGTGCACGGCCTTCATCGCCTGGGGCGAGCAGGAGCTGGCGCACCGCGCGGCACGCGACGCGGCCCTGCGCACCTTGCGCTTCCCGCATCCGGACTTCCGGCCGGGCCAGCGTCAACTGGCGGAAGCCATGTACAAGGCCAGCGCGCGCGGCTGCTCGCTGCTGGCCCAGGCGCCGACAGGGATCGGCAAGAGCATCGGCTCGCTGTTTCCGCTGCTGAAAGCGTCCGCCGAGCATGGGCTGGACAAGGTCTACTTCCTCGCCGCCAAAACCAGCGGCCGCGCCATGGCGCTCGGCGCCGTCGACACCATCCAGCGCAGCGCGCCCCTGCTGCCCCTGCGCGCGCTCGAACTGGCCGCCAAGACCACCGCCTGCGAACACCCCGACAAAGCCTGCCACGGCGACTCCTGCCCCCTCGCCGCCGGCTTCTACGACCGCCTCCCCGCCGCCCGCAGCGCCGCCCTCGCCCCCG
>DASWYX010000488.1:0-4416 GCA_036404755.1 Pseudoduganella sp. | reverse complement strand
GCAGAATGCCGACAATGCGCGCCAGGCCAACCAGCTGGCGGACGCCGCCGCTTCGGTGGCGGTGAAGGGCGGCAGCGTGGTGTCCGAGGTCGTGGGCACGATGGAATCGATCAATGAGTCCTCGCGCAAGATCGTGGACATTATCTCGGTCATTGACGGCATCGCATTCCAGACCAATATCCTGGCCCTGAATGCGGCCGTGGAAGCGGCGCGCGCCGGTGAGCAGGGCCGTGGTTTCGCGGTCGTGGCTTCCGAAGTGCGCAACCTGGCCCAGCGCTCGGCCGCAGCGGCCAAGGAGATCAAGGAACTGATCGGCGACTCCGTCGAGAAGGTCAGCCAGGGCAGCAAGCTCGTTGGCGAGGCAGGCAGCACGATGGAAGAAATCGTCGCCAGCGTGCAGCGCGTGACGGACATCATCAGTGAAATTACCGCCGCCAGCGCCGAACAGAGCGTGGGCATCGACGAAGTCTATAAAGCCATCGGCCAGATGGACCAGGTCACGCAGCAGAATGCAGCGCTGGTCGAAGAGGCTGCCGCGGCCGCGGAATCGATGCAGCAGCAGTCCCAAGGCCTGGCGCAGGTAGTGAGCGTATTCAATGTCGGCCAGGCCGGCGACCGCACCCCCGCCCGCAAGCCGCTACTACTGGCAAACCGCTAAAGCGTAGGGCGGATCATCGATCCGCCGCAGTTCCGCCAAGGACGGCTGCCTGCTGCGACAGCCGATCCGCTTCCCCGTTGCGGTGGCGCGGCACCCAGCGCACATTCACCTGTGCCAGCTGCGCCATCAGCGTACCCACCCTCTCGCGGTGCGCTTCCAATCCCTTCGCGCCCGCCCCCTGCGCCAGCAGCACATCGTGCACCACGATCTGGCTGTCGCCAAACACCAACAGTTCCGGCAGTTGCATCTCCACGGCGATTTCGAGCAGCGCAATGAGGGCGAGATATTCGGCGTCGCCGCTGTTGCCATGCCCCGCGCAGCGGCTGATTTCAATGCGTTCACCCTGCGGGCCCTGTAGCAGCGCGCCGATGCCGATGCGGCCCGGATTCGGATGGGCCGAGCCGTCGAACCACGCATGCCATGCCGCGGGCGAAGAGGGGACTTTCTGGCGCGCGAGTTTTTCCGCTCTCGCTTTTTCTGGTTTTGTTGACATGAATTAATTGATTTGCAACACTGCTACGAGGCCGGTGTCGGGGTCAGACCCCGCCTTTTCTAAAAATACCATCAGGGAGATCATCAATGGCTCTGTTTTACCGAATTGCCGGCTTTACCGCGCTGGCATTGTCGCTGAATACCGCCTATGCGGCGGCGTCGCCAAAAGCGCCGAAGAAATACACCATCGAACAGTTCATGGCCACGACGTCCATCAGCGGCGCCTCGTTCAGCCCCGACGAAAAGCAGATCCTCTTCAACAGCAACGAAAGCGGCATCTTCAACGCTTACACGATTCCCGTCAATGGCGGCAAACCGGTCGCCATGACGAAATCGACGGTGGACAGCACTTTCGCCGTCGGCTTCTTCCGCAACGATAATCGCATCCTGTTCACGCGCGACCAGGGCGGCAATGAGCAGAACCACCTGTTCGTGCGCGAAAGCGGGGGCGAAGAAAAGGACCTGACGCCCGGCGACAAGCTGAAAGCGATGTTCTTCGGCTGGACCCAGGACGGCAACGCCTTCTACGTGCTGACCAACGAGCGCAATCCCAAGTTCTTCGACTTGTACCGCTACGATGCGAAGGACTATGCGCGCACGATGATTTACCAGAATGACGATGGCATCACGCCATCCGAAATCAGCCGCGATGGCAAATGGCTGGCGCTGGACAAGCCGAACACCACGTCCGACAGCGATATCTACCTGTACAACCTGGCCACCAAAGAGAAGAAGCACATCACGCCGCATACCGAGCCGGCGACTTACGAGGCTGCGACCTTCGATCCCGAATCGAAGAAGCTGCTGTTTAAGTCCAACGCCGGAGGCGAATTCACCAGCATCCGTTCCTATGAGCTGGCCACCGGCGCCGTCGCCGAAGATGAAAAGGCGGCCTGGGACTTGATGGGCGCCTGGTATTCGCGCAATGGCCAGTACCGCCTCAGCTCCGTCAACCAGGACGGCAGCACGGTGCTGCGCGTCGTCGACGCCAAAACCGGCAAGCCGCTGCCGCTGCCAAAGCTGCCCGGCGGCGAGATGCGTGGCGCCGTGTTCTCGGATAGCGGCAAGCTGCTGGCCTTCTACATCAACGGCGACCGTTCGCCGAACAATCTTTATGTCTACGACCTGAAGACGAGAAAAGCCAGCAAGCTGACCGAAAGCCTGAACAAGGAAATCAACCCGGACGACCTGGTGGAAGCGGAAGTGGTCCGCTTCAAATCCTTCGACGGCACGGGATTCCGTCCATCTATTACAAGCCGAAAGGCGCTTCGCCGGCCAGCAAGGTGCCGGCCGTGGTGTTCGTGCACGGCGGCCCTGGTGGACAGACTCGCCGCGGCTACAGCGCGCAAATCCAGTACCTGGTGAATAACGGCTATGCGGTGCTCGGCATCAATAACCGCGGCAGCTCAGGCTACGGCAAGACCTTCCACATGGCGGACGACCGCAAGCACGGCCGCGAGCCGCTGTGGGACTGCGTCGAAGCGAAGACCTTCCTGGCCAGCCTGGGTTACATCGACCCGGACCGCATCGGCATCATGGGCGGCAGCTATGGCGGTTACATGACTTTGTCCGCAATGGCATTCCGCCCGGAGGCCTTCAAGGTCGGCATCGACATCTTCGGCGTCAGCAACTGGATCCGCACGCTGGAGTCCATCCCGCCGTACTGGGAAGCGCAGCGCAAGGCGCTGTATGACGAAATCGGTGACCCGGTGAAGGACAAGGAATTCCTGACCGCGACTTCGCCGCTGTTCCACGCCGCGAACATTCGCCGTCCGCTGATGGTCATCCAGGGCAAGAACGATCCGCGTGTGATCAAGCCGGAAAGCGACGAGATCGTGGACGCGGTGAAGAAGAACAATGTGCCGGTCGATTATGTTGTCTTCGATGACGAAGGCCACGGCTTCAGCAAGAAGAAGAACCAGGCGGTCGCGAACGCGAAGATGGTGGAATTCCTCGACAAGTACCTGAAGGGCAAGGAGTAAAGAGAAAGGCCACCCGGTGGGTGGCCTTTCGGCCACCGCGAAGGTGGCCTTGTCTCATGTGCGCCGTTTAGCGGCGGTAGGGATTGTCCGGACGGCGATCGTAGCGGTTCGGCACACCGTCGCCGTCGCGATCGCGGTCGTAGCGGTTGGGGATGCCGTCGTTGTCGCGGTCACGGTCGTAGCGGTCGGGGATGCCGTCGTGATCGCGGTCGCGGTGGCGGCCGTCACGGTAGTAGCGCGGGTACTCGTTGTGGTAGTACGGACGCGGCGCCGGTGCTTCGTAATAGCGCGGTGCGTTGTAGTAGCGCGGCGCATCGTAAGTGGCCCAGCCGCCCTGGCTCAGGCGCCAGCCGTTGTCCACCCGCACCCATTCAGCAGGGCGGTAGCGGTAGCCCTGGCGTTCCGGCAGCCAGTGACCGCCCACCCATACGTGGCGGTAGCCGTCCCAGTTCCAGTAACCCGGCGCCCACACATAACCGACGCGCGTCGGCGGCAGGCTTTCAAAGCGTGGCGGAGGCGGAGCGTTTCCGATCACCAGCGAAACGCCCACCTGGGCCAACGCCTGGGTTGGCGCTATCGCGGCCAGACCCAGCGTCAAGGCGGCCGCAGCGACGAGTTTCGATTTGATCATGGTTTATCTCCGGTTGGTGTTTCGCTGAGTTCACTATAGCAAGCCCGCGATTCCGGAGGTAAGCCTGATTCACAATCTTACAAATGGGGGAAAGCATTAACACTTGGCCGTTCAGATTTTGGCGGCCCTGCGCTCTTCCTCCAGCGATGCGGCTTTCTCGGCGGCGCTCATGCGCTTTGCGCTCACTACTACCACTTGCATACCGGGCGTGGTAGCGATCATTGGCGCCAGCGCGGCGGCGGCGTTGGCCGGCTTGGATTCGTCAACAGCCGTGCTGTCGAGAGCATAGTTGGCTGCGCATGCCAGGCCCACCACGACGATGAACAGGGCTTCAAAGTTTTTCAGAACTTTCATTTCTTGTACCTCTTGCAGTGGTTGCGTGGGCATGGATAGGTTGGTGTTATCTATGTGCACACTGTAACCAAAGCTTACATTCGCTGCCATGTCGGTGCGACGAGCCGCTGATTTGGCGGCGTCAAATGCAAAAATCCAGCGCTTTCCAGCGCCCTCCGCTAAGGCTCGGCAGAGTGGACTCAGGGAGTGACGGCCGTGAAACTGGCAGAGATGACGCAGGCGTTCGCCGCCTGGCGACGCGATTCGCGCCGCCGCCGCAATATGCGCGCAGGGCAGGGGCCCGCACCCCGCCCGCTCCG
>DASWYX010000487.1:0-4519 GCA_036404755.1 Pseudoduganella sp. | reverse complement strand
CGGACCTGTTTATCGAACGCTTCGGCCATCCGCGCCTGCGCGCCCGCCACCTGCCTTTCGCCGTCGGCACCAGCGAACGTGATCAATGGCTGCGCTGCATGGCCTGGGCCATGGAAGACGTGGGCGTGCCGGAAAACCTGCGACTGCGATTGATGGAATCCTTCTACCAGACCGCCGACTGGATGCGGAACAAGGCCGACTGATGGAAATGACGATCCTGCTGGCGCTGGCCGCCGTCATCCTCGTGCTGCAGGTGGTGGCGCTGCTGCGCAGCCGCGGCGGCGACATGGCCGAGCGCCTGGACCGCGTGGAGCGCGAAGTGCGCCTGCAGCTGCAGGCCACGGCCCAGGCGCAGCGCCAGGAAATGGGGCACACGCTGGCCCAGTCCCATGCCGCCACCGTGCAGCAGCTGGACAGCATGCGCCGCCAGATCGAAGTGCTGACCGAATCGAACGTGCGCCGCCTGGCCGAGGTGCGCGCCACGCTGGAAGTGAAGATGCGCGAGCTGCAGACCGATAACGGCGCGCGGCTGGAAGAGATGCGCAAGACCGTCGATGAGAAGCTGCACGCCACGCTGGAAACGCGCCTGAGCGAATCGTTCCGCCACGTGTCCGAACGGCTGGAACGCGTGCACCAGGGCCTGGGCGAAATGCAGCAGCTGGCGCTGGGCGTGGGCGACCTGAAACGCGTGCTGACCAATGTGAAAACGCGCGGCACCTGGGGCGAGGTGCAGCTCGAAATGCTGCTGGAACAGGTGCTCACGCCGGAGCAGTATGCGAAGAACGTGGAAACCATCCCCGGCACCAATGCGCGCGTCGAATTCGCGCTGAAGCTGCCGGGCCAGAAGGATGATGGGGCGCCGGTGTGGATGCCGATCGACGCCAAGTTCCCGAAAGAGCAGTATGAACGCCTGCTGGAAGCGGGCGAGCGGGCGGACGCGGAAGCGGTTGCGCTGGCGGGCCGCGAACTGGAACGCGCCGTGCGCGGCGAAGCCAAGACCATCGCCGAAAAATACCTGGCGCCGCCGCTGACCACCGACTTCGCCATCCTCTTCCTGCCGACCGAAGGCCTGTACGCGGAAGTGATGCGCCGTCCCGGCCTGGCCGACGAGCTGCAGCGCGTGAACCGCGTCAGCATTGCCGGCCCGTCCACGCTGACGGCGCTCCTCAACAGCCTGCAAATGGGCTTCCGCACGCTGGCGCTGGAGAAGCGCTCGTCCGAAGTGTGGCAGGTGCTGGGCGCGGTGAAGACGGAATTCGCCAAGTTCGGCGACGTGCTGGCCGCCACGAAGACCACGCTGGAGCGCGCCGCCAAGAATATCGAATCGGCCGAAGTACGCAGCCGCCAGATGGCGCGCAAGCTGAAATCCGTCGAAGCGCTGCCCGCCGAAGCGGCTCAGCTACTTATCGGCTCCGCCGACGACGCGTAGGGCGGATCGTTCGATCCGCCGTCTCCGCTCAGACCAGGCCCTCGAACAGGATCACGTCCACCAGGTCCCCCTCCGCCACGCTGCCCTGTTCATCATGCAGCACCACCATGCAATTGGCCTCGGACATCGAACGCAGGATGCCCGAGCCCTGTGAGCCGGTGATGGACACTTCGCGCACCCCGTCCGCTGCGGTGGAAAGCACCCCGCGCTGATACTCCGTGCGCCCCGGCTTCTTGCGGATGGCGGACTTCGAGCGTACCCGCAGCAGCTGGTCGCCGGCCGCTGCCGCGCCCATCATGTGCAGCAGCGCATTGCGGGCGAAGAAGTAGAAGGTCACCATCACGGCCACCGGATTGCCCGGCAAGCCAAACAGATAGGCGCTGCGGCCATTGGAGCTGATGCGGCCGAAGGCCATCGGACGCCCGGGCCGCATGCCGATCTTCCAGAAGTTGACGTCGCCCAGCGTGGCCATGATCTGCTTCGTGTAATCGGCCGCGCCCACGGACACGCCGCCGGAGGTGATGATGGCGTCCGCGCATTCGCAAGCGGTGCGCAGGGTTTCTTCGAGCGAGGCCGGATCATCCTTCACGCAGCCCATGTCGATGATGTCGCAGCCCAGGCGCGTCAGCATGCCGAACAGCGTATAGCGGTTGGAATCGTAGACGCAGCCTTCGCCCAGCGGCTCACCAATCGAGCGCAGTTCGTCGCCGGTGGAGAAGAAGGCCACGCGCAGGCGGCGCTGCACCGGTACTTCGGCGATGCCCAGCGAAGCGATCAGGCCGAGGTCGGCCGGACGCACGATCTTGCCCTTTTTCAGGGCCGCGCTGCCGGCAGTCAGGTCCTCGCCCTTGAAGCGGCGGTTGTCGCCGGTGCGCACGGCGCCGGGAGGAATAGTCACCGAGGTTTCGCTGATCTCCGCCGCGTGCTCCTGCGGCAGCACCGTATCGCAGCCTTCCGGCATTACGCCGCCCGTCATGATGCGCACGCATTCGCCGGGGCCGGGCTTCAATGGCGACGGCCGGCCCGCATACACGGTGCCGATGATTTTCAGCGTGAGCGGCGAGCTGCCAAGCTGCTCGCCCGCAAACGCAAAGCCGTCCATCGCCGAGTTGTCGTGGGCGGGCACATTGATTGGCGAGATTACATCCTGCGCCAGCACGCGATCGAGGGCGCTGCGCAGCGCCACCTTTTCCACGCCGCGCACCGGCTGGATGAATTCGCGGATGATGCGCTGCGCATCGCGCACGGGCAGGGCATCGGGATCGTAGCTGGACAGGCAGCTGGCCACGTCCTTCAGCGAAGGCGTGCCGCCGGCCGCTTCTTCCTTCTGCAGCTCGTCCAGCGTGTTGATGTTGCGGAAGGCGGCGGCATCGTTGAACTGCACTTCGGCCACCTTGATCGACTTGTACCAGCCATCCATGCGGCGCCCGCCGGTGGCGAGGTAGGCGTCCAGCTGGGGCAGGGCGCTCTTGCGTATCAGGCTGAAGACCGGATGCAGCTGCGTGTGCGTGTTGCCTGTTTCATCGGTTTCGAGCGTGGCGGCGACAGCCAGGTCGGCATCCTGCTGCTGCATCGCATCGAGCAGGCGCTGTACCAGGTCGCTGGGCAGGAAGGGCGAGTCGCAGGGCGCGGTGACCAGCAACTCCGTTTCGCAGTGGCGCAGGCCGGTCTGCACGCCGGCCAGGGGGCCTTCGAAGCCGGTCAGTTCGTCCGGCAGCACCGGCACGCCCAGCGCACTGTAGGCGGGCAGGTTGCGGTTGGCGTTGATCATCACGCTTTCGACCTGGGGCGTGAGGCGCTGCAGGACATGGGAAACCAGGGTGCCGCCGCGGAAGGGTTGCAGGCCTTTGTCCACACGGCCCATGCGGGTGCCGCGGCCGCCCGCGAGTATCAGTGCGCTTACCTTCAAACTTATCCCCCGATATAAGACATCTCGACCTTGCGCTCGCCCGCCGTGCGGGAAAGGCCGTCGGTGTTGATGGTGCGAAGTTCGGAATAACGGTCGCTGCGTGCCTGCCAGAGCTGGGCCACGGCGCCGGAAATTTCAGCGTCGCTGCGGCCCTCGCGCAGCAGGGCGCGCAAATCGTGGCCGCGCGTCGCGAACAGGCAGGTGTACAGCTTACCTTCCGTCGACAGGCGCGCACGGGTACAGTCCTTGCAAAAAGCCTGGGTAACACTTGAAATCATGCCCACTTCGCCGCCGCCGTCCACATAACGCCAGCGGGACGCCGTTTCGCCCGTGTAGTTCGGGTCGACCGGTTCCAGCGGCATCTCGGCGCTGATGCGGCGCACGATTTCGGCGGAAGGGATCACGTCCTGCATATTCCAGCCATTCGATGCGCCCACGTCCATGAATTCGATGAAGCGCAGGATGTGCGGCGTGTTCTTGAAGTGGCGCGCCATCGGCAGGATTTCCTGCTCGTTCATGCCGCGCTTGACCACCATATTCACCTTGATCGGGCCCAGCCCAACGCTGTGCGCCACGTCGATGCCGTGCAGGACTTCCTCCACGGCGAAATCGACGTCGTTCATGCGCTTGAAGATTTCGTCGCTCAGCGCATCCAGCGATACCGTGACGCGCTGCAGGCCCGCATCCTTCAGCGATTGCGCCTTGCGCGCCAGCAGCGAGGCATTGGTGGTCAGCGTGAGGTCGAGCGGCTTGCCGGACACCGTGCGCAGGCCGGCCAGCATTTCGATCAGCTTCTCGACATTCTTGCGCAGCAGCGGCTCGCCGCCGGTCAGGCGGATCTTTTCCACGCCATGTTCGATGAACAGGCGCGCGATGCGCGTGATTTCCTCGAAGGTCAGCAGGGAGTTATG
This sequence comes from Pseudoduganella sp., assembly GCA_036404755.1. Taxonomy (GTDB): domain Bacteria; phylum Pseudomonadota; class Gammaproteobacteria; order Burkholderiales; family Burkholderiaceae_D; genus Rugamonas. Next base: position 270 of record DASWYX010000487.1, on the reverse strand, counting down.
CGGCAGGTACTGGTAATCCTTGTCGAACACTTCCTTCGGCATGCAGTAGACGCAGCGGAAATTACAGCGGTCCGTGATGGAGATGCGCAGGTCGTGCAGCGGACGGGCGAGCTTGTCCTGCACGCTGCCGGTGGGTGCCTCCAGCGTGGCGGGAATGGCTGGCGCCTGGCTGCGGCCATCGTTCAGCAGGATGATCTTTTCAGTCATTGCAGGAAGAAATTCGATTAACGCAGATACGATAGCACGACGCCGGCGATTGCACATGCCAGT
>DASWYX010000486.1:0-2340 GCA_036404755.1 Pseudoduganella sp. | reverse complement strand
AAGCAAGGCGTGTCCCAAGTGCTGCTGCGCGCGGACAATGAGCTGCTGATGACCTACCACCTTGGCGGCGGCAGCGCATCCGACCGCAGCGCCGGCGCGCTCTGGCTGGAGCCCATGCTCGGCAAGCTCGATCCGGAACACATCGTGGTCTGTCCCGGCGCGCAGGCGGCGCTGGCGGCGCTGCTGCTCGCCCATTCCGCGCCGGGCGACGTGGTCCTGTCCGAACCAACGGTCTACCCCGGCCTGCGCGCCGCCGCCGCGCAATTCGGCCGCCGCCTGGTAACCGTGGAGACGGACGATTACGGCATGCTGCCGGATGCGCTGGAGAAGGCTTGCGCGGAGCACGGCGCACGCCTGGTCTATCTCAATCCCACCCTGCAGAACCCGACCACGGTCACGATGCCCGTCACGCGGCGCAGGGAAATCGCCGCAGTCGCCGTGCGTTGCGGCCTGCGCATCGTCGAGGACGATCCCTACTGGCTGTTTGCCGACGCGGCGCCGCCGCCCGTGAGCAGCTTCGCGCCCGGCCACGCGTGCTACATCGCCACCCTGTCCAAGTGCTTGACGCCGGGCTTGCGCGTGGCCTTTGTCGTGCTGCGGGACGCGCAGCAGCGCCAGCGATTCATTACCGCCCTGCGTTCCTTCGTGCTGATGGCGCCGCCGCTGACGACCACGCTGGCGACCCAGTGGATCTACGACGGCTCCGCGCAGCGACTGTTCGAAGGCGTGAAAGAGGAAGCCCAGGCACGCCATGAACTCGCCCACAGCCTGCTGGCGGGACGGCAAGAAGCGATCGGCAATGGCCTGCACATCTGGCTGAAATTGCCCGTCTACTGGACATCCTCGGACCTCGCGCACGCAGCCGCCGCCGAAGGCCTCGCGGTCACGCCGGCCGAAGCATTCAGCGCGTCGCCGGGCATCGCCAATGCCATCCGCATCTCGCTCGGCAGCATCCAGGACCGGAACAGGCTGGGCGCCGGGCTCAGGCGGCTATCCCAGCTGCTGGCGCGCACGCCCAGCGCCTACGACAAGCTGGTGATCTGAGGCGTGAACCATGGTCAGGTTGGTCAGGTAGTCACGGCCTCGATCCCTATCACATTGATGCCATCCAGGTCGGCCGACAGGGTGTCGGACGACATCTGCTGGTTTCCTCCTCCATTGGCCGATTGCAGTAATTCCTGCCGGACAATGTTTTCCGCCTCCGACTTGGTCGGCTGAATCAACAGTTCATGATAAATCGACCGGGGCCGGGCATAGCGGTCCTCGTATCGTATGCGCCAGAGTGCCATTTTGAACCCTCACCCAATATTCACCAATATCCGTTCGTGAAACTAGCCTAGCGCTGATCCCGCTTCCTAGCAAACGGCTATCGTGCGTCGACAGAAAGTTTCATTAGCGTTTAGCCATTTGGTAGCTCATGCGTGTGGTTCTGGCCTTGCCATCGAAAATAACCTATCCTGTCGGTACTCCCACTCCCCTACTCACTTTGGCGTAAGATGCAAAGGATGGATCGCAATTATCAAAGCAGGCGAAACGATTCGACCCTGTCCGAATACGTCCAGCGCGGAATTTCATTGATGTATGTCGCCGGCATCGCCGAAGCGCGACGCTACCTGATCGCGCGCCACGTCCCGCTGGACGTGATCGAGCGCGTCCTCTCCTCGACCGCCCAGCGCCGCCAGTCCGCCCACCCATTCGGGGTCAGCTCTGTCATTTGGACACGCGAAGAGTCTTCTTGATGTACGTCAAACGCAAAAGCGCCAGGTCTGCTAAGACCCGGCGCCTTCAGTTGTGCCAACCGCTTATTCGACCCAGTTGAACCCATCACGCGCCAGCAGCGCGAACGATTCGGACGGCCCCCAGGTGCCGGCTGCGTAGTTGTAGGGCTTCTCCGCCAGCGTACCCCAGCCGTTGATGATCGGCTCGACCCACTGCCATGCCGCTTCCAGTTCATCGCGGCGCATGAAATGGGTGAGACGCCCACGCACCACGTCGATCAGCAGGCGCTCATAGGCTTCGGCGCGGCGCTGCGAGAAGGCGGACTGCAAGTCCAGGTTCAATTCCACCTGCTGCATCTTCATGCCGCTGCCCGGCTGCTTGGCCATCACCTGCAGCTTGATCGCTTCCTCCGGCTGCAGCTCGATCACCAGGCGGTTCGCAACGCCGCCCGGGTTTTCCGGGAACAGCGGGAACGGCGGATTCGCGAATTCGATCACGATCTTGGACGAGCGGCGCTGCATGCGCTTGCCGGTGCGCAGGTAGAACGGCACCTTGGACCAGCTCCAAGTATAGACATAAGTGCGCAGCGCGACAAAGGTTTCGGTGCTGCTGTCGGCCGGC
>DASWYX010000485.1:0-5563 GCA_036404755.1 Pseudoduganella sp. | reverse complement strand
CCATGGAACAGGTCTACCAGCACCTGCCGCCGTATGCGCCGAAAGGCCGCGGCACCAAGCTGGCCGAATTGCGCGCCGAGATGGCCCGCCTTGGCGCCACGCATCACGTTATCTCGACGCTGGACGATATCGCCTGGCTGTTCAACCTGCGTGGCTCGGACGTGAATTTCAATCCGATCTTCCTGTCCCATGCGCTGGTCGACGCCAACCAGGCCCTTATCTTCGTTGCACACGGCAAGGTGGCGGCCGACCTGGCGGGCGAGCTGGCTGCGGACGGCATCCATGTGCGGCCTTATGGACAAGCCGCCGCTGCATTGGCCGCCTTGCCGGAAGACGCCGTGCTGCTGCTGGACCCGCGCCGCATCACCTATGGCACGCGCCAGGCGGTGCCGGACCACGTGCGCGTGATCGAAGCCGTGAATCCGACCACCTTCGCCAAGTCGCGCAAGACCGGGGCCGAAGCGGACCATATCCGCGCCACGATGGAACAGGATGGCGCCGCGCTGGCCGAATTCTTCTGCTGGCTGGAGGGCGCCCTGAACCGCCGCGAGCCGCTCAATGAATTCCAGGTCGGCGAGCACCTGCTGGCCTTCCGCAAGCGCCGCCCCGGCTTCATCAGTCCGAGCTTCGGCACCATCGCCGGCTTCCGCGCCAACGGCGCCATCATGCACTACCGCGCCAGCGAAAAAGGCTGTGCGCAGATCGAAGGCGACGGCCTGCTGCTGATCGACTCCGGCGGGCAGTACGTGGGCGGCACCACCGATGTCACGCGCGTGGTCGGCGTCGGCACGATCACGCCGGAGCAAAAGCGCGACTTCACGCTGGTACTGAAAGGAATGATGGCGCTCTCCGTCGCCCATTTCCCGCGCGGCTGCAAGTCGCCGATGCTGGACGCGATTGCCCGTGCGCCGCTGTGGGCTGCAGGCATCGACTTCGGCCACGGTACCGGCCACGGGGTGGGCTACTTCCTCAATGTGCACGAAGGGCCGCAGTCGATTTCGCCTTCCACGCCGCCCGATCCGCATACGGCGATGGAGCCCGGCATGATCACGTCCAATGAGCCGGGCGTGTACCGCCCCGGCAAGTGGGGCATCCGCATCGAAAACCTGGTGCTGAACGTGCCTGCCGGGACCACGGAATTCGGCGAATTCCTGCGCTTCGAAACCCTGACCCTGTGCCCGATCGACACGCGCTGCATCGACCGCTCGCTGCTGCGCGCCGATGAAATCGAATGGCTGAACAACTACCACTCGATGGTGAAGGCGCGCGTAAGCCCGCTGATCAGTGGCGATGCGCTGGCCTGGCTGGAGAAAAGGACGGCCTTCCTATGAGCGCACGTTCCACCAAGGCTTCCAATGCGCTGGCGCGGTTGAAGGAACGCAGCGGCAACCAGGGTTATTCGATGACGATCACGGGCGCCGGCCACTTCTACCTGTCCGAATCGCCGGACGGGCCGCCGCTGTGCCCACCGATGGAGCTGGATGACTTTGTCGCCTTCGTCAATGCACAGGGGCCGCAGAAGGCAAGGCGTGTCAGCAAGCTCGATACCGAATTCGAGAAGCAGCTGGTCAAGAAAACAGAAAAATAAGGCGAGGCGCTTATGCCCACAGTGGATTTCCTGCGTGCCTATTGGTCTTCCGGCGAGCTGGCGACCAATGGCGTAGTCCTGTTGAACCTTCTTGGGGCGCTCGTGCTCGGGCTGCTGGTCGGCTATGAGCGTTCCTATCACGGCCGCGCGGCCGGCATGCGTACTTATGGCTTGGTGTGCATGGCGTCAGCCTCGCTGACGGTGATCTGCGGCTACCCGGCGCAATGGTTCGGCGGCCACATGACGGAGCTGGTGGGCACCGATCCCACCCGCGTGATCCAGGGCATCGTGACCGGCATCGGCTTCCTCGGCGCGGGCGTGATCATGCGCGAGGGCTTCAATATCAGCGGCCTGACGACGGCGGCGTCGATCTGGGCGTCGTCCGTGATCGGCGTCATGGTGGGCGTGGGCTTTTATCTTGGCGCCATGGGCCTGGCGTTCCTGAGCGCGATGGCGATGATTTTCCTGTCCAAGCTGGAGGCATGGCTGCCGTCACGCCACGCGATCGCGATTTCGATGCGCTTCAAGGTCGGTTATGAGCCGCAGGAGGACGCCTTGCGCAGGATGGCGCTGGAGCGCGGTTACGAAATCGCCGGCGGTTCGCTGACCATCGGCCTGGCGGAAGGCAAACAAGAATGGAAGTTCGTGGCGCTGGCCCTGAGCAAGCGCAGTGGCGCGCCGCTGGCCAAGCTGGCGGCGGAGATGTGCCACTTCGAAGGCATCGAGAGCTTCCACGTCACCCACGCACGCAACTAGGAGGCGAGCTTGATCATCAATGCCCAGGATGTCCTGGATTTCTGGTTCCTGCCCATTGGCGTGAAGGGCCACAACACGCAACGCACCGAATGGTTCCGCAAGGACGATGCTTTCGACCAGCAGATTTTCAGCCAGTTCGGCGGCGTGGTCGAGGAAGCCCTGGCGGGCGGCCTGCGCCAGTGGGACGATGAAGGCACCCAGGGCACGCTGGCCCGGATTATTGTGCTCGACCAGTTCACCCGCAACGTCTATCGCGGCACCGCTAAGTCGTTTGCCGGGGATCCGCTGGCGCTGGAAGCAGCCAAGGCGCTGGATGATTCGGGCGCGAACCAGACCTTGCCTCCGGTGCAGCGGGCATTTTCCTATATGCCCTTCGAGCATGCCGAAAACCTGTCGATGCAGATCCGCTGCGTGGACCTGTTCACCATGCTGGCTGCCGATGCTCCGGGCTTCGCCAGCATGCTGAATTACGCCAGGCGCCACTATGAAGTCATCCGCCGCTTCGGCCGCTTCCCGCACCGGAACCAGATCCTCGGGCGCGAGTCCACGCCGGAAGAAGTGGAATTCCTGAAGCAGCCGGGATCGGGGTTCTGATGCACCTTACCGTGATTGGCGGCGGCCATGTGGGCCGTGTGCTGGGGCGCCTGTTTGCCAACCGCGCCGGCTTCGTGCTTGCCGACGTGCTGGCCCGCTCGGCCGCGTCGGCGCAAGCGGCCGCCGCATTCATCGGGTCCGGCCGTCCGCTCGACGCCTATACGGCGCTGGCTGGCGCCGATGTCTACATGCTTTCCGTGACCGACGACCAGATCGTGCCGGCCTGCGAGGCACTCGCCGCGGCCGTGCCGCTCAAGGGCGCGATCGTCTTTCATTGCAGCGGTGCGCTCGCGTCCGACCGCCTGCAGGCGGCGCGCGATGCCGGCGCTTTCGTGGCGAGCGTGCATCCGATACGCAGCTTTGCGGATATGGAGGCGGTGTCCTCCGCGTTCGACGGGACCTTTTGCGGCGTGGAAGGCGATGTGCAGGCGCTGGATGTGCTGCTGCCCGCCCTTGCGGACATCGGCGCGCGGGCCGTGCAGATCGATGCGTCGGCCAAGACGGTTTATCACGCGGCGGCGGTATTTGCGTCCAACTATCTGGTGACGGTGCTCGATGCGGCGTTACGCGCCTACCAGGCGGCCGGCATTCCGGAAGACGTCGCGCGCGAACTGGCACGTCCCCTTGCCAGCGAATCGATGGAAAACGTGTTCCGCCTGGGTGCGGCGCCGGCGCTCAGCGGACCGATTGCGCGGGGCGATATGGCGACCGTCCAGCGGCAGCACGCCGCCGTGGCTGCCTGGGATGCCGCCACCGGCCAGTTGTACGAAGCGCTCGTGCCCCCCACCGTGGCCCTCGCCGCCCGCAAACGCGAATGCTAGTCCGTGTAGGGCGGATCATTGATCCGCCGTGCGTGCGCCGACGCCATCGTCACCGAGTCGACGCCGCCAGCGACCCGAATCCTTCAATTTTGTTGTGCAGGAGCAAAAAATTGTCTGTGAACATCGACAAAGCCCGCCCAACGCAATAAGCTAGGCCACTTGGAGTTGTCACAAAAAGTAATCAGGGGAAAGCAATGCTATTTTTGAAAACTACGTCCGTCACCAAGGCGCCTGGCATCTATGAAGTTGACATCGCCGCCAAGCCGCCTGGCAAGACCTTCGGCGTATACATGGCAACCGACCCGGACAACCCTCCGACCGCCGTCCTGCAAGCCCTTGCCGCCGGCGGCTTCCAGCAGACCCACAGCTCCGGCTACACCCACAAGGACCGCGGCAAGGTGCTGGACCTGCACTTCCAAAAAGACGGCACCGACCTCTTCAAAGGCTGGAAGCCGGAAGAGGCCGAAGCCAATATGGCCATCATTAACAAGATCTTCGCCGACATCGGCGTGACCGTCACGCCGCGCGTGATGTCGCTGGCCGAAGCCTACGCCTGAACGTCGATGTGATACAGGGCCCAGGGGCAGGAACCGAAACGCTCCTGCACGGCCCGGCTTGCCATTTCCGGAATCCGTTCCGGCTCATAAATCGCCCATAGCGGACCGAGTCCGCCCAGCGACATGGGCGCGCCATCCATTTTCGTCGCCACGATGAAGCGCTGGGCCTGCGCCTGCGCCACGGTCATCGAGACGGCGTAGCCATCCACCGCCCGCAGCGTCAGCTTGACCGTGCCATCCAGCGGCGCGCCCACCGCCTTCAATACATCCAGCAGCAGCGGCCCGGACAGCGTGTGCTGCTTGCGGTCATACTCCAGCACCGGTTTGATCGTGACCGCCGGCAGCGCATCCAGGGCCGCGTAATCGAAGGCATAGGCCTTATCGAAATGCAGCTTCTGCTTGTACATCATCTGGTCCGTGACCTGGTCGAACGGACCGCGGTTCGGCTTGCCAACTGCGCCGGTCACGGTCAGCAAGGTCGGCCCGCGCGCCGATTTCGGCGCCGCCGGCGCCAGCGAGGGCAGCGCGCCGGCCACGGCCAGCGCGGAGAGAAAGTGTCGTTTGTGCATTCCATTATCATAGCGGAATGGACCTCTTTGCTGCACAGCCTGAATTGCTGACTATCCCCGTCGAGGATGGCGAACTTTCCTTCATGACCCAGTTGCCGCTGAGCCTTTCCAACGCCGAGATCATGCGCCAACTGGTGGACGAGACGGAGTGGAAGGCGGAAACGATCTTCCTGTTCGGCCGGGAAGTACCGCAGCCGCGGCTGAGCGCGTGGTATGGGGAGAAAAGCTATACCTATTCGGGACGCACATTCCATCCGCTGCCGTTCACGCCGCTGCAGCGTGAAATCAAGCGCGTGGTGGAGGAGGTGAGCGGGAAAAAGTTCAACAGCGTCCTGCTGAACTACTATCGCGACGGCAACGACAGCATGGGCTTCCACAGCGACGATGAGCCCGAGCTGGGCCGGGAGCCGGCGATTGCGTCAGTGACTTTTGGCGATACCCGCACCTTCATCCTGAAGCACAAAAAGCTGCCGAGAACGCTCAAGCTGGACCTCACCGATGGCAGCTTGTTGTTGATGTCCGGAAAACTCCAGAATTGTTGGCGACATGGCATCAACAAGGAACGAACTCCGCGCGGACCACGCATTAATCTCACCTTCCGGCTCATCTACGGCTAAAGTCCGCTATTTTGAGGCCAACATCTGTAATTCAAGGTCGCTTACATCTTCATACAATTCT
>DASWYX010000484.1:0-3878 GCA_036404755.1 Pseudoduganella sp. | reverse complement strand
GCGGCCGCAGGCATCGCGCTCACGACGACCGCGACAACGGCAGCCGGCTGGGCGCTGCATGCGCTGCTGCTGTATTTCGCGCTAGGCCTGCGCAGCCTGCGCGACCACAATCTGCCGATCGCCGAAGCGCTGTATGCCGGCGAGTTGCAGAAAGCGCGCGAGCTGACCGCGCGCATCGTCAGCCGCGACACACGCGCCGCCACCGAAGAAGAACTGGCAAAAGCCAGCACTGAATCACTGCTCGAAAACGGCAACGACGCCGTCTTCGGCGCGCTATTCTGGTTCGCCATCGCAGGCGGCCCGGGCGCCCTTCTGTTCCGCCTTTCGAACACACTGGACGCGATGTGGGGCTATCGCACGCCGCGCTACAATCACTTCGGCCGCTTCGCCGCCCGTATCGACGACGCCCTGAACTTCATCCCCGCCCGCCTGACCGCCATCAGCTACGCCCTGCTCGCCCCAACATTGAAAGCCAAACAGCAGGCAATCCGCTGCTGGCGCGAACAGGCACCCACATGGAGCAGCCCGAACGCCGGTCCGGTCATGTCGGCCGGCGCGGGCGCACTCGGACTGCAACTTGGCGGCGCCGCAGTCTACGACGGCGAAGTCGAACAGCGTCCGCCTCTGGGCGCCGGCGTTCCAGCAAACCAAAAAGACATCAAGCGCGCCTGGCGCCTGGTCCACGCCACCTGCTGGCTGTGGATAGCCGCCGCACTGGCCATCGCAGGAGCACAAAATGCTTGAACACGGCGGCAAACTGCGCGACGCCGCGCAACGCTACGGACAACACGAGTGGCTGGACCTTTCCACCGGCATCAACCCGCAACACTATCCCGTGCCAACGCTGGCGCCGGACATCTGGCACCGCCTGCCCGAAGACGATCCGGCACTGGCCGCCGCCGCCCAGCGCTACTACCGCGCGCCGCACATGCTTCCCGTCGCCGGCACGCAAGCGGCGATCCAGGCCCTGCCTCGCCTGCGGCCGCCCTCGCGCATAACGATTGCCGCGCCAAGCTACGCGGAACACGCCCACCACTGGTCCCAGCACGGACACCAGGCTAGCGAAGTACCATACGAATCGCTCGGCGATGCTGTCGCGCACAGCGACGTGATGGTCATCTGCAACCCGAACAACCCGACCGGCGCGCGCGTCCCACGGGAAGACCTGCTGCGCTGGGCCGAAGTTCTGCGAGCAAAAGGCGGCTGGCTGGTCGTCGATGAAGCTTTCGCCGACACGGACAACAGCAACAGCATCGCCGCCGAGTCGGCGCGCGAAGGCATCATCGTGCTGCGCTCCGTCGGCAAATTCTTCGGACTGGCCGGCCTGCGCCTCGGCTTCGTCGCCGCCGCCCCTGCGCTGCTCCGCGCGCTGGCTGACATGATCGGCCCCTGGTCGGTCAGCGGTCCCGCGCAGCAGATCGGCCGCACCGCGCTGGAAGATGCACAATGGCAGGAGCGCACGCGTGTGGCCCTCGCAAGCGCCGGCGACAGGCTGCACACCATGCTGCGCCAACACGGCATCCAGTCACAAGGCACGCACCTGTTCCAATGGTGGCCCGAGCCGCACGCCGAAGCCTTCCATGAGCATATGGCCCGGCGTGGCATCTGGGTGCGCCTGTTCCGCAACGCTGCGCGTGGCATCCGTCTCGGCTTGCCGCCGGATGAAGCGGGCTGGCGGCGTCTCGAAGCAGCACTGAACGAATGGACAAAGGAAAACCGATGAAATACCTCCTGCTGGCAAGCGCGCTGCTCGCCGCCCAGGCGAATGCCGCGATCACCGTGCGCGATGACGATGGCAATGTGGTCACGCTGCAGAAGCCCGCGCAGCGCGTGATCGCGATGGCGCCGCACGTCACCGAACTGCTGTTCGCGGCAGGCGGCGGTGACAAGATCGTGGGCGCGGTCAATTACAGCGACTATCCGGAAGAGGCGAAGAGCATCCCCCGCGTCGGCGACAACCGCCAGGTGGACATGGAACGCGTGCTCGCGATGAAGCCCGACCTGATCGTGGTCTGGATGCACGGCAGCTCCGAGCGCCAGATCGACCAGCTGCGCAAGCTGGGCATCCCGCTCTATCACAGCGAGCCGAAAAAGCTGGACAACATCGCGGACAACCTGGAAGCCATGGGCAAGCTGCTCGGCACCGAGTCCGTAGCGGGCGCCGCCGCCAGAGACCTGCGGACAAAGCTCGCCGCGCTGCGTGCGCAATACGCGAGCCGTCCACCGGTGAAAGTCTTCTACCAGGTGTGGGACAAGCCGCTGTACACGCTGAACGGCGAGCATATCGTCAGCGATTCACTGAAAGTCTGCGGCGGCGTTAACATCTTCGCGGACCAGAAAGTCACCGCACCGGTGGTCAGCGTGGAAGCCGTGCTGCAGGCGGATCCGGAAGCGGTGTTTGCCACGGCGGAAAAGGACTACGGCGGCGTGAATCTGTGGCGTCCTTACGGCATGCTGAAGGCAACGAAGAACGGCAACCTGTTCACGGTGAACGGCAACCTGCTGAACCGCGCGGGTCCGCGCATGATCGCCGGCACCGCCGTGCTGTGCGAAAATCTCGAAGAAGCACGCCAACACCGCAAATGACATTCCCATACCGCACCCTGATGGTTCAGGGCACGACCTCGGACGCAGGCAAGAGCACGATCGTTGCCGCCCTGTGCCGGCTACTGCAGCGGCAAGGCGTGCGCGTTGCGCCGTTCAAGCCGCAGAACATGGCGCTCAACAGCGCCGTCACCGCCGATGGTGGCGAAATCGGACGCGCCCAGGCGCTGCAGGCGATTGCGGCCGGCGTGCCACCGCATACGGATATGAATCCGGTGCTGCTCAAGCCTTCCAGCGACATCGGCGCGCAGGTCATCATCCACGGCAAGGTGCGCGCGGAGATGAATGCGCGCGACTACCACCAGTACAAGACGGTGGCGATGGCCGCCGTGCTCGAGTCGCATCAGCGGCTGCTGTCGCAATATGACGCCGTCATCGTTGAAGGCGCGGGCAGCCCGGCCGAAATCAATCTGCGCGACCGCGATATTGCGAACATGGGCTTCGCGGAAGCTGTCGATTGCCCCGTGATCCTGGTGGCGGACATTGACCGCGGCGGCGTGTTCGCGCATATCGTCGGCACTTTGTCCTGCCTGTCGCAGAGCGAACGTGATCGCATCGTCGGTTTTGTCATCAACCGCTTCCGCGGTGATATCAAGCTGCTGGAACCCGGCCTTGAATGGCTGGAGCAGCAGACGGGCAAGCCAGTGCTGGCCGTTCTCCCTTATCTGCACGGGCTTTATCTCGATGCGGAAGACGCGGTGCAAGCGGTGCAGGCCGAACGCGGCGCTTTCCGCATTGTCGTTCCCAGCCTGCCGCGCATGAGCAATCACACGGACTTCGATGCACTGCGCGCGCATCCGGACGTGGACCTGCAGTTCATACGCCAGGGCGAGCCGGTACCGCCGGCGGATCTGATCATCCTCCCCGGCAGCAAGAACACGCGCGGCGATCTGGCCTGGCTAAAGCAGTACGGCTGGCCGGAGCGGATCGCGCGGCATCTGCGCTACGGAGGTAAGGTGATCGGGATTTGCGGCGGGTTCCAGATGCTGGGACGCAGCGTCGAGGATCCGCATGGCGTGGAGGGCACGCCCGGTCTATCGCCTGCGCTTGGCGTGCTGGATATGTCGACCGTGCTGACGCAGGAGAAGCGGCTGGAGCAGGTGTCCGGCCGCTGCGCATTCGCGCCGGCTGACGTTAGCGGGTACGAGATTCATATGGGTGTTTCGTCGGGTGCGGCGCTGGCGCAGCCGGCGTTTCTTATCGATGGTCGCCCGGAGGGGGCGCTGGAGGAGCAGGTGCTGGGGACTTATCTGCACGGGCTGTTCGATCACCCG
>DASWYX010000483.1:0-3112 GCA_036404755.1 Pseudoduganella sp. | reverse complement strand
CCGGCAGCGACATCCGCATCGTGGCGCGGCGCGACGGCGGCAATATCCGCATAGAGGTCGCCAACACGGGCGCCATCCGGCCCTTCGTGGACTCCACGCGCGTGGGCCTGGCCAACGCCCGCAAGCGCCTGGCGCTGGCCGTCGGCAAGGAGGCCAGCCTGGACCTGAGCGAGAACAGCGGCTGGGTGCGCGCCACGCTGCAACTGCCGGTGGCGGCATAAGCATCGCCGCTCATCACGGCTTTCGGCCGCTCGTCACAAGCAGCGTGTCCGCCGGCCCGCACTGACATACGATGGCTTCCACAAGGAGGAAACACATCATGTTCAAGCCAACCATCGCCGCACTGCTGTTCGCCGCATCCATCCCGGCTGTTGCCGCCACCGCCTTCAAGGCTGAAGTCAGCGGCGCTGGCCAGCCCGTCATCCTGATCCCCGGCCTGGCTTCGTCCGGCGAAGTATGGAAGGAAACGGCCGCCCACCTGTGCGGCCCGCGCCAATGCCACGTGCTCACGCTGGCTGGCTTCGCGGGGCAGCCGGCGCTGCAGGAAGGCGAGCTGATTGCGACCGCCGAACAGCAACTGGCCGACTACATCACGGCCAACAAACTGGATAAGCCAGTCGTCATCGGCCACAGCATGGGCGGCTTCCTGGCACTGAAGCTGGCCAGCGACCATCCGGACAAGGTCGGCCGCCTCGTCATCGTGGATGCCCTGCCCGCCCTCGGCGCCACCGCGGCGCCCAGCGCCACGCCCGAACAGCTGCAGGCCATGGCTGCCCGCATGCGCGACGGCATGGTGCAGCAGGATGCAGCCAGCTACGCGGCCGCCCAGCAGCGCGCCGTCGCCGGCATGGTGACCTCGCCCGCCCACGCCGAGCGCATCGCGGCCTGGGGCAAGGCATCCGACCGCGCCACCGTCACCAGCGCCATGTACAGCGTGATGGCCACCGACCTGCGCGGCGACGTCGCCCGCATCCAGGCGCCCACGCTGGTGCTGGGCACATGGGTTGCGTTCAAGGCTTTCGCGCCGAAGGAAGCCATCGAAGCGACCTACCGCATGCAGTACGCGAAGCTGCCGGGCGCGCGCATCGAGCTGGCCGACACGGCCCGCCATTTCATGATGTACGACGAACCCGATTGGATGTATGCTCGCATCGACCAATTCCTGAAGTGAGAACGACCCAATGGAAGCGCTCGCACCACTCGCACCACCGCAGCCGCCCCTGCTGGCACGCCTGAACTGGTACTGGATACTGCAAGTCCTTGCCTGGACGCTGATTATCATCGCCTTCATGATCGTCTTCGGCGGCCACCTGGGCGAACAGGGCGTGCTGGCCGTCTGCGTGTGGACGGGCGTGAGCGGCCTGGCGCTTTCGGACCTGTGGCACCGCCTGATCAAGGCGCGCCGCTGGAACCGGGCCGGCATCAACTGGCGCCTGATCATCGGTCCCTTCCTGCTGCCGGCGCCGCTGCAGGTCACGTCGATCGCGCTGGCCATCCACCTGCTGCAGCAGCGTCTGCGGGACCTGAGCTTCGTGCCTGGTTCCCTGGTCCTTTGGGGCAGCATCTTCCTGGCCTGGAATATCTGCTATATGACGGCGCTTGCCCTGCGCCGCGCCAACCGTTTCGAGTCCGAAGCGCTGCGCCTGGAAATCCACGCCAAGGATATCGAGCTGCGCGCCCTGCAAGCCCAGGTCAACCCGCACTTTTTCTTCAATAGCCTGAACAGCGTGCGCGCGCTGATCTACGAGAACCACGACGCCGCCGCGCAGATGGTGGACCAGCTGGCGAGCCTGATGCGCTATGCCCTGCGCTCCGGCCAGCGCGACACCGTGCCGCTGCACGAGGAGCTGGAAGCGGTGCAAGCCTACCTGGCGATCGAGAAGATCCGCTTCGAGGAGCGCCTGCGCGCCAGCATCAGCGTGGAGCCGGGACTGGAGAACGTCATGATTCCCCCCATGTCGCTGCAAACGCTGGTGGAGAACGCGGTCAAATACGGCGTGGAGCTGAGTGCCACGGGCAGCGATATCCGCATCATCGCGCGCCGCACGGCGGACGCCACGCTGATCGAGATCGCCAATATGGGCGCCATCCTGCCTTTCGCCAATTCCACGCACGTGGGCCTGGCCAACACGCGCAAGCGGCTGGCGCTCGCCGTCGGCGGCAACGCCAGCCTGGATCTGAGCGAAAGCGCTGGATGGGTGCGCGCGACGCTCCAACTGCCGGCGGCCGCATGATGCGCGCGCTGATCGTCGATGACGAGCGCCTGGCGCGCGCGGAGCTGAGGCGCCTGCTGGCGGCACATCCAGAAGTCCAGATCGTGGGTGAAGCGGCCAATGCGGAGGAAGCGCTGCACCAGGTGGCCGCCTTGCAGCCGGACCTGCTGCTGCTCGACGTGCAAATGCCGGGCGGCAGCGGCTTCGACCTGCTGCAGGCGCTGGATACCGCGCCGGACGTGATCTTCACCACCGCCTTCGACCAGTACGCGCTGCGCGCTTTCGAAGTCAATGCGCTGGACTACCTGCAGAAACCGATACAGGCGCAGCGGCTGGCCAATGCGCTGTCGCGTGCTGCGCTGCGCCTCGGCGCGGCGACCGCATTGCCCTCGCTGCCCTCGCTGACGGTGACGTCGCGCCCGCAGCAGCTGTTCATCAAGGACGGTGAGCGCTGCTGGTTCGTCACGCTGGACCGCATCCGGCTGTTCGAATCAGAAGGCAATTACACGCGCGTGCATTTCGACGGCGAACAACCGCTGATGCTGCGCTCCCTGAACCAGCTGGAACAGCGGCTCGATCCGCTGCGCTTCTTCCGCGCCAGCCGGCGCCAGATCGTCAATCTCGATTATGTGGCGCAGCTCGCGCCGGCCGAAGGCGGCGGCCTCTCGATCACCCTGCACGACGGCCAGTGCGTGGACGTCTCGCGCAGGCGCGCCGCACAGCTGAAGGAAATGACGGCGCTCTAGGTCTGGCGCGGCGCCACGTCCAGCGTAGGCTGCGGCTTCGGGCTGCGCCGCGTCAGGTCCGCATGCGGGCGCTGCGTGGCCGCGGTGCTCAGTCCCTGCCACCACAGGGCGCCGAACTTCTGCTGGTGATGCGTCAGGCGGTAGCCGATGGTT
>DASWYX010000482.1:0-15973 GCA_036404755.1 Pseudoduganella sp. | reverse complement strand
ATGGTCTTGGATGAATCCAAGAGGAACAGCCTCGCCGCGCTCATTCGCCACGCCATCGAAATCATTGATGGACGAGTACAGCGGGCAGCCTCCGCTGGTTGACTGGCCATGGATGACACGATGCTTCCCATTGGTGAGCGTGGAGCGCGCGTAGCCTTCGGCGATCACGCAGCTCTTGCGGCAAGCCATGCGGGCGCCCTGGAAGGAATATGGAACACCGTTGCTGGTGGCGGTGCTCAGACCCTCCGCCACAACGCCGCCGCAGGCAGCGACATCGTTCACTCTGATCCACCCCACGATTCTCACGCTGCGCCCCGGAGCGGAGCGGCGTAACCCGGCTGCAGCAGGTCGGGAATGCCATCGTCGTCGGCATATTCGGTAATCTTCACGGCGCTTTGCAGGCTGCTGATAATTACGTCGCCATTGTCGGTGGTGCTGCCCACGATCGCCATCGGGCGATCCCTGTACGCGAATGCGGAGCCGGAACCGGAAACGATCTTGGGCGCCGTGCCATCGTGGTAGCTCACCTCTACTTCGCCTAATTCGGTGGTCTTCATCGTCATCGCTCCCAGAGGTTGAATGTGAAAGCCCCGCAGACGCGACGCGCCTGTACACCAGGAGATTGTCAGGCGGATTCGTTACCTCATATTTGTGGAAGATTAAGAGCCGTGATCGCTATCCTGTTGATAGCTCTCGGCGAATTGTCCGATGGTCATTACGCCGGGTGGGGGCAACCACACAAACATCCCCGGTGTGTCAAATTGATCCAATGATCATCATCATTTGCACATATTCCAGCTCGATATTGTCCGGCTTGGAGATGCGCATGGCGCCCTGGACCCAGGAGGTCCCTAGGTGCAGCGAGCGGACGCCTTCAAATTCGGTAATGGTGGCGGGAGGGTGGCCTGGCTGGTCGAAACGTCGGTTTTGCATGGCCGGCAGTTTACCCGATCCGGGCCTGCCCCGACGCGCCGCCCGCGCCGCCGGACTAGATCGGCAGTACCATCGTCACCGCCAGGCCGCCGCCGTCGCGGTTGGCCAGCGTGATGCGCCCGCCATGGGCTTCCGCAATTTCGCGCGCCAGCGCCAGGCCCAGGCCGGTGCCGCTGCGCTTGGTGGAGTAGAAGGGCACCAGCGCGTTGGCCAGCACGGCGTCGCTCATGCCCGGGCCGCGGTCCAGCACTTCGATGCGCAGCATGCCCTGCACGCGACGCAGGTCGAGGACCACGTCTCCGGCCGGGGACCCGGATTCGTGGGCATTCTTCAGCAGGTTGAGCAGGGCTTGCTCCATCTGGGCGGCGTCGAAGGCCGAGGGTTCCGGCGGCACGTCGCCGGCCAGCTTGAACTGCACCTGGTCGGCCAGGCCGTTGACGAAGGCTTGCCAGTCCTGCGGGTCCAGGCGCGGCGTGGGCAGCTTGGCGAAGCGGGCGTAGCCGAGGATGAAGCTTTCCAGGTGGCGCGTGCGCTCCTCGATGGTGGCGAGGATTTGCGGCAGGCGTTCGGTCTGTCCGCGCCGTACCAGTTCGGCGCCGGAGTGGGCGAGAGAAGTCAGCGGCGCCAGCGAGTTGTTCAGCTCATGGCTGATGACGCGGATGACTTTTTTCCACGTCTGCACTTCCTGGCGGCGCAGTTCGGGCGTCAGCAGGCGCAGCAGGATCAATTCGTGCTGGCGTCCGTTCAGGCTGAAGCTGCGGCGGGCCAGGTGGAACACTTCTTCCTCCTCCGCCTCGCCGCTGGTGAACAGGCCGTCGCCGCCGCGGCCCATCGCCTCGCGCAGGGCCGGCGCGGCCCGCTGCATGATGTCGTTCAGGTGGGCGCCCTCCAGCTTGCGGCCTTCGTGCAGCAGCTGGCGGGCGGCGATATTGCCGTACACGATGGCGCCGCTGTCGGAGACGAGCATCATTGCCACGGGCGTGTGCTGCACCATCGTGTCCAGCAGCAGCTCGCGCTGCACGAGGGCCAGGCGCTGCTCGCGCAGCACCTGCCCCAGTTCATTGTGCGCAGCCACCAGGTCGCTCAGCTCATCGTTCTGCGGCCAGTGCAGGCTGAAGGAAAAGTCGCCGTCGCGGTAGCTGGCCACGGTACCGGTCAGGGCGCGGTACAGCGACAGGGTTTGTTCGAGATGGATGCGGATCGTGATGATCGAAATCGGCACGACGCACAGCAGGCAGATGCCGATCACGACCAGGGGCTGGTCGGGCATCAGGCGCATCAGGGCCAGTGCAATCAGGATGCCGACCGTGAGCAGGGTCCCGACCAGGGCCGACCAGCGCGTCAGCAGGGATAAGCGCATGCGCTTGTGCGGCACAGGCTTGTCTGGCGGGACCGGCGCGGCCATCAGGGGCGCGCGATACCAAGCCGCTCCATGCGGCGGTACAGGGCCTGGCGCGACAATCCCAGCTCGGCGGCCGCCTGCGCCACCACGCCATTGGCGCGGTTCAGCGCGACCACGATGGCTTCGCGGTCAGGCTCCACGTCCGTGCTGGCGCTGGGGGACGCTGCTGCCGGCAGGCCCAGGTCGTCCGCGGTGATTTCGTCGCCGGTGGCGAGCAGGCTGGCGCGCGCCATCACGTTTTTCAGCTCGCGCACATTGCCCGGCCAGTTATGCGCCAGCAGGGCCGCTTCCGCATCGGCGCGCAGCCGGCGTCCGCTGCCGAGGAAGCCGCGCGCCAGCGGCAGGATATCGCCGGGACGCGCCGCCAGCGGCGGCAGCTTCAGTTCAATCACGTTCAGGCGGTAGTACAAGTCTTCGCGGAAGGTGCCGGCGCGGATCATGGCCTGCAGGTCCGCGTTGGTGGCGCTGATCACGCGCACCTGCACCTGGCGTTCGCGGTTGGAGCCCAGGCGCTCGAAGCGTCCCGTTTCCAGCACGCGCAGCAGCTTCATTTGCCCGGCCAGCGGCAGGTTGCCGATTTCGTCGAGGAAGAGGGTGCCGCCATCGGCCGCTTCGAACTTGCCTTCGCGCGCCTTCGAAGCGCCCGTGTAGGCGCCGGCATCCGCGCCGAACAGTTCGGCCTCGATCAGTTCCGCCGGCAGTGCGCCGCAGTTCAGCACGACGAAGGGGCCATCCTTGACCGAGGAATTGGCCTGGATGATTTCGGCGATGCGCTCCTTGCCCGTGCCATTCGGTCCGCTGATCAGCACCGGCACATCGGCACGCGCGACCTGGCAAGCCAGCGTGACCACGCGTTCTGTGGCCGGGTCGGCGAACACCATGCCGCGCAGGTTGAAGCGGTCCAGCTCGCGGCGCTGGCGCAGGTCGCCCTGCAGACGCTGGCGCAGCGCGCGGTTGGCCTGGCCCAGCTCCAGCAGGTTCTGGACGGTGGCGATCAGGCGCTTGTCGTCCCACGGCTTGGCCAGGTAGTCGGCGGCGCCGGCCTTGATCAGGTCAACGGCCGCGTCGAGGTGGGTCCATGCCGTCAGCAGGATCACGGGCAGGTCGGGATGGCGCTTGCGGATTTCGCGAAACAGGGCAACGCCTTCCTCGCCGGAGGTGGTGTCGGCGGTGAAGTTCATGTCCTGGATTACCAGGTCGATGGCGCCGCCCCGTTTTTCCAGCAGGGCCAGGCCCTCTTCCGGCGAGGCCGCGCGCAGTGCATCGATATCGTGCAGCGAGAACAGGACTTCGAGGGCAACGGCGACCGCCGCGTTATCGTCTATGATCAGTACAGTAGGCATGGGGGGAGGATAGCAGACTTTTAAGCCCAAAACGGAGTCGGATCGCTCGGCCTGCTAAACCCAAAACCGGGTCAGACCCAAGGGTCAGACCCCGGGCCCGCAGCCGTCGCGTACCAGGGTCAGACCCTCGGGTCTGACCCGGTGTTAGGTTTTAAGCGCTGCGCGTCGCCAGCGCCGGCGAAATCGACGCCGCCCGCCAGGCCGGCCCATACACCGCAAAGATCCCCAGCGCCCAGAACAGGATGGCGCCGACAATCATATATTCGGCCGGCAAGCGCGCCAGTTCAAGCTTGCTCACCAGCAGCTGGTTCAGCGCCAGTGCCCCCAGCAGTCCGGCGGAAATGCCGGCCGTGGTAATCATGATGTTCTCGGTGATGAAATAGCGCAGGATATCGAGCTTGCGCGCGCCCAGTGCGCGGCGCACGCCGATCTGCTTGCGGCGCTGCGTGACCCACAGGCTGGCCATGCCCACGATGCCGGATGCAGTCACAATCAGCAGCAACACGCTGACGCTGATCAGCATCCATGCCAGCGCATTGTCAGCCTTGTAGCGGTCGGTGCGGTCTTCCAGCATGGTGCGCACGCGCGTGACCACCTGGCCTTTGTGCAGGTTGCGCATCGCTTGCTCGGCGTCGCGCATCACACGGTCGCGCTGGCCCGGTTCAGCGCGGATCGCGTACATGGTGCGCGTATTGCCGGTCAGGCGCGCCGGCACGATGGTCGACGTTTCGCCATCGTCGCCGACGGCGGCGCTAGGCGTCTGCAGTTTCTCGACGACGCCGACCACTTGCGCCTGGCGCGCTTCCTTGCCGGTGCCGTAGTACAGCGTCTTGCCCACATAGCTGGTGGCGCCCGGCCATACCCGCTCGCCCACCTTCTTCGTGATGATGGTGGCGTTGGGGAAGGCCTTGCTCGCGTTCTGGTCGATCTCCAGGACGTCGGCTTCGTTGAAGTCGCGGCCTTCGATGATCTTCAGGCCCCAGGTCTTCACCAGCGAATCGGGCGTGACGTACATGGCGGCATTGGTGCTTTCCTTCAGCTGCTCGCGCACCGCGGCCAGGCTGTTGTAATTCCCGGAGCTGGACAGCGGCACCTGGATCGTGCCTGCCACCGACACCACGCCCGGCACGGCGCGCAGTGCGGCAGTTTCCGCCCTCTGGGTTGCCAGCTGTTCTTCATGGCCGCCCATGCGCAGTGGACGCACGCGCAGGCTGAAGGTGTTCTCTTCGGCCACCACGCCGCTCGGCCGGGCGGAAACGGCCTGGCGCACGTTCACGATATGCAGCGAATTGGCCAGGATCGCCAGCGACAGCGCCACCTGCACGGCCACCAGGATGGGGCCCGTCTTGTTGCGCATCAGCGCGGCGAAAATCGGTTTGATTTCCATGCTTTCCTCACTGGGATTTGAGTTGCAGGGCGGGCGTCACCTGGCAGGCGCGCCAGGTCGGCAGCAGGCCGGCCAGGATGGCGGCGCTGACCGACATCACAAAGGTCACGCCCAGCATCAGCCAGTCCATATGGGTGACGACAGCCAGTTGCTTCGAGATGCTGCCGATCAGCGACAGCGCGCCGATGGCCAGGGCCAGGCCCAGCAAGCCGCCCACCAGGCCGACGACGGCGCTCTCGATCAGGAACTGGGTAAAGATTTCCTTGCGCGAGGCGCCCAGTGCGCGGCGCACGCCGATTTCCGGTGCGCGAACCGAGAACTTCGCCAGCAGCAGACCGATGGTATTCACCAGGCACAGGATCAGGAAGCCGAAAGCCAGCCAGGCGGAGATGCGGCTGTCCTTGCCGACGACCTTCATCTCTTCCAGCCATTGCATCAGGTTGAATTGCACGTTCGGCGCGGCGCGCTTCAGGCGACCCAGCTTGCGCTGTTCGGCGGCGTAGGCATCCAGCCAGTTCTGGAAGTCGGCGCGGTCGCTGGCCGAATGCAGTTCGATCCAGACCTGCAGCCAGGTGCACTCGGAATCGAGCAGCGACTGCCAGCCCGGGTCGCGGTAGCTGGAGCAGTTCATGCTGCCGTTGTGGCCAGTTTCGTGGCGGATGGCGGTGCTGAAGGGGATGAAGAATTCATCCTCGTCGCCGAACGCGCCGGGGCCGCCGATGATGCGGTGCACGCGCGGCACCGGGCGCCAGGTATTGATCACGCCGACGATCTGGTAGCTGTTGCCCAGCAGTTTGATGCGCTGGCCGACAGGGTTCGTTTCGCCATACAGCTTTTCGGACAGCTTGCGGCTCAGGACTACGACGTCGGTCGCGTCCTTGTCTTCCGACGCACTCCAGGACTGGCCGTACAGGAAGGGCACTTCGAAGATGTCGAAGAAGTCGCGGGTGGGAGCCAGGCCTTCGGCGCTGAACACGCCGATATCCTTGCGGTCCGGTTCCACGGAGCCAGCCACGCCATACAGCACGGTGCGGCGGTCGCCCTGCTTGCTGTTCAGGAAGTTGACCGCGTCGCGGTAGGACGCCTGGTTGTCGTTGCGCTCATCGCCCCGCGTATAGCCTTCGATCGGCCCATTGTCCACTATTGGCACGATCAGGCGCTCGCTCTTGTGCGGATAGGGGTCGCCGGACATCACGTGCAGGATGGTCAGCGTTGCGACGCTGGCGGCCACGCCGACCGCCAGGATCAGCACCATCAGTGCCGTCAGCGCCGGATTGCGGCGCAGGCTGCGCACGCCCAGCATGAAATAGTATTGGAACATTTTTATTCTCCGTGTGTGGCCGCCGGGTTCACGCTTCGCGCGCGACGGACAATGTCGGCGACTTGCGCACCAGGTCCGACACCTGCCCGTCGATAATGTGCACATTGCGCTGCGAGCGCTGTGCCAGTTCCGGATCGTGGGTCACCATCAGGATGGTCGTGCCTTCGGCGTTGATCTCCTCCAGCAGCTCCATCACGCCGCGCGCCATGGCGGTATCGAGATTACCGGTCGGTTCGTCGGCCAGCAGCAGCTTGGGCGAACCGGCCAGGGCGCGCGCGATCGCCACGCGCTGCTGCTGGCCGCCGGACAGCTCCGCCGGATAGTGCTTCATGCGCGAAGCCAGGCCCACCTTGGTCAGCGCGTCCGTGATGCGCTCCTTGCGCTCTGCCGCGTTGAAGCCGCGGTAGCGCAGCGGCACGTCCACATTGTCGTAGAGGGACAGGTCGGGAATCAGGTTGAAGCCCTGGAAGATGAAGCCCAGCTTCTCGTTGCGCAGGCGCGAGCGGGCATTGTCGTCCATGCCTTTGACGTTGATGCCGTCCAGGATGTACTCGCCGCTGGTGAAGTCTTCCAGCAGGCCGGCGATGTTCAGGAAGCTGGTCTTGCCCGAGCCGGAAGGACCGGTCACGGTGACGAATTCGCCCTGCTTGACTTCGATCTCGAAGCCGCGCAGCGCGTGGGTTTCGATCATGTGGGTGCGGTAGACTTTGCTCAGGTTTTGCATGCGCAGCATGGTGTGCTCCTGTGTGGATTATTGGTTGATCGAGACGCGCGCCGCGTTCTCGAAGTTTTCGGTTCCGGAGATGACGATCTTGTCGCCCTGTTTCAGGCCGCTGATGATTTCGACGGCGCTCACGCTGGTCGCGCCCATCTTGATCGGCGTGCGTTCGGCGATGCCGTCGCGCACCAGGTAGGCATAGCGTCCGCCTTCCGATTCGACGAAGGGGCCGCGCTGCACCATCAGCACGTTCGGCTTTTCGTCGATCAACAGGCGCGCGGACAGGCGCTGGTTCTGCCGCAGGCCTTCCGGCTGCTGGCCGTTGAAGCGCACGCGCGCCAGCACCTGGTTCTTCACCACTTCCGGCGACAATGCCGACAGCTTGCCGGTCGTCTTCACGCCGGCCACTTCGATTTCCGCATTCATGCCGAGGCCCAGGTCATTCACGTAGGTCTCCGGCACTTCCAGTTCCACTTCCAGCTGGCTCAGGTCGACGAGCGTCATCAGCGGCACGTTGGCCTGCACCACGCTGCGGTTGGCCACCGACAGCGTGCCGATGAAGCCATCGACCGGCGCACGCACGGTCAGCTCGTCCACCCGGCGCTGGGCGTTGGACAGCACGGCTTTCTGGCGCTCCAGCTGGGCGGTCTTCGTTTTCAGTTCCAGCGCCACATTGTCCTGCTCCAGTTCCGCCGCCTGCTTGGTGTGTTTCGCGCGGATTTCGGCAGCGGCCACGGCGTCCTTGGCTTTCTGGAAGTCGATCTTGGCCACGATGCCTTCGTTGGACACGCTCTCGTAGCGCTGCAGCGTACGCATGGCGGACACGCGCTCGATTTCGGCGGTGTCGGCTTCGCGCTGTGCGGCCAGCTTCTGCTTGCGGGCGAGGATCTGCTGGCGCGCCACCTCGGCGGACAGTTCGTTATAGCTGGACTGCTCCTTTTTCAGCTCATCGGCCAGGTCGGGCGATTCCAGCACGGCCAGCACATCGCCTTTCTTGACCGTGTCGCCCGCGTGCACTTTCAGCGTGACGGTGGACGGCGCGGTCGAATACAGGGTCGGGCTGACGGCGGCCACGATGCGGCCATTGACGGCGGCGTCGCGAATCAGGGTGCCGCGCGTGACTTCGGCGATGCGCAGGCGGGAAGCGTTGACGGAGTGCTCGCTGCCGCCCCAGGTCTTCAGCAGCCCGTAGGCGGCCGCCAGGATCGCTACGGCGCCCACGGCCAGGATGGCGCGGCGTTTGGCGATGCGGCCGGACGGCGGGGCGATCACGGTGTCTTGATGGGAGGTGTCGCGGATCATGTGTTCGGTCTGTCGGTCGGCGTTGGTATTGCACCCGACGATGCACGAACTATGCCAGCGGCTAAGTGATTGATTTTACAAGAGGCGGACGGCGCGCACGGCTGTCCGTGTCCGTCCGTGGTGTCCGCGCCCCCCAGCCGGTCAGGATGGCTGGACACTGGCCGCGGACGGCGCGACCGTGCGCCGCCGGCGCCACCAACGCCACCAGCGCGTCAGCCCGTACATGATGGCGATGATGCCGACCCAGGCGGCGTAGACCGCGGGCAGCGAGGGTTCGTAGCCGTCCGGGAAGGTCATGCCCAGCGGGCTGCCCTGCGGCAGGGCGCCATGGCGGACGAGGAAGTAGGGGCCGGCCAGGAAGTGGATCAGGGCGATGTGGATCACGTAGAAGAACATGGGCGAGCCGCCGAACAGCATCAGCAGCGGGACCGGCCTGACGCGCTCCATCAGCACCAGCAGCGGCAGCGCGAGGCCCATGGTCACGCAGATATACAGCAGCGAGGGCGGATACTTTTGCACGCGCAGGAAGGAAATCAGGTCCCACATCGCGCCGGCGTGCTGCGGCGTCCACGGCTGGTTGTCGCCGTAGAAGTTGCCGCTGCGCAGGGCGACAAAGGCCAGCAGCAGCACGGCGCCCGCCGTCAGCAGCAGGCGACGGCGGCGGGCGGCGTCCCACAGGAACACGGGGCCGAGGGCGTAGCCGGCGGCGATCAGCCCGAGCCAGGGCATCAGCGGATAGACGAAGACCACGCCGAAGCCGGAATCACCGAGCGGGGTGAAGCCGCCCTGGTGCCAGGCCTGCCACAGCGGGTTTTTCGATTGCAGCGCGTCCAGCAGGTTGTGCGGCAGGATCAGCAGCGCCGCAATCAGCGCCACCGCGGCCTGCGGCAGCCACACCAGCAGCGACAGGAAAATCATGCCCATGCCCAGTGCCCACAGGACCTGGAAGATGATCACGTCATAAGCGAATTGCCAGCTGAAGCTGATCCAGGTCGCCTCCAGCAGCAGGAGCAGGGCGCCTCGTGTGGCGAGGTAGCGCGACAGGGCGGAAATGCCGCAATGCGTGCCGCGCAGGAAGGCGGAGCTGCCGGCCAGCAGCACAAAAGTGGGCGCGCACAGATGCGTGATCCAGCGTGTGAAGAACCACGCGGGTGTGGTTTGGTCCAGTTGTTCCGGCCCCCAGGTGGCGGGGCCGAAATAGTCGCGCACGTGGTCGAGCGCCATCAACATAATCACCAGCCCGCGCAGCATATCGATGCTGGCGAGGCGCGCAGTCCTGGCCATTTCGCGTCTCCTTTGTTTTTTCCCTGCATTGTCTGGCGCGATGCCCGGAAGATCAATGATTTCTGTGTTGACAGAAATAACTGAAAGCGTAGAATCTCAGCATGGAACTGAAACCGATTGCTGAACGATTTGTGCTCCATTGGGGCGAAATGGGATCGCGCTGGGGCGTGAACCGCACTGTCGCGCAAATTCATGCGCTGCTGTATCTGGCGGCGCGGCCGATGGATGCGGAAGAGATCACGACCACGCTTGGCGTTGCACGCTCGAATGTGAGCAACAGCCTGAAGGAACTGCAAGCGTGGAACCTGGTCCGGGTGGTGCACCTGAAGGGCGACCGGCGCGATCACTTTGAAACGTCGACCGATGTATGGGAGCTGTTCAAGCTGATCGTCGCAGGCCGGCGTCAGCGGGAGATCGATCCTACCGCACTGGCGCTGAAGGAATGTCTGCAGAACCCGGCGATAGACGAAGAAGATGAGGGCACGCGCGAGCGTATCGAAGAGACCTTGCGTTTCATCGAGATCATGAGCGCGCTGGCCGAGGAAATGCTGCGCTACAAGCCCGAGACCCTGATGAAGACCCTGGGCATGAGCGCGAAGATCAGCAAGGCGATCAGGCGTAAATAAGCGGATAACCGGAGCGGCGGCATGAAGGTTCTTGTTGTCGGTGCATCAGGCTTCATTGGCCGTACCTTGTGCGAACGGCTGGCCGCGGATGGGCATCATGTCGTTCGCGGCGTGCGCAATCCAGCCGCCGTCGGCGACATCGCCATCGATTACAGCGCTCCGCGCGACTGGTGCGCCGACCTTGCAGGCTTTGATGCGGTCATCAATACGGTTGGCATCATCGTCGAGCGCCCCGGTGAGAAGTTCGTGGATGTACACGAGCGCGGGCCGTCCGCCTTGTTCGCTGCCTGCGCGCAGGCGGGCGTGCGGCGCGTCGTGCAGATCTCGGCGCTGGGCGCGGACCGTGCGGACAGAGCGGACCATGCGGACAGCGCCAACACCGCCTACTTCCGTAGCAAATTCGCTGCCGACCGCGCCTTGGCGGCGCTGCCGATGGAGTGGCAGATCGTGCGGCCATCATTGGTCTTCGGAACCGGCGGCACATCGGCGGCCTTGTTTTCCACTCTTGCGAGCCTGCCCGTCATTCCCGTGCCCGCCTTGGGTGAGGCACGCTTCCAGCCCATGCATATCGATGACTTATGCGATGCGATTACCCGCCTGCTCTTGCCGGACGTTTCGCCGTGCCAGGAGATCGACCTTGTCGGCGCCACGAGTGTCAGCTATCGCGCCATGCTCGATGCGTACCGGCGCATGATGGGCTTCGCGCCAGGCGCGTACCTGACCATTCCCGCTCCGCTGATGCGGCTTGCGGCCGGCGCCGGCGCGCTGATTCCAGGCGCCACGTTGACGCCGGACACATGGCGCATGCTGCGCGCCGGCAGCAGCGCCGCCACGCCTGATGCTGTGGCGCGCGTGGCTGACCTGCTGGGCCGCCCACCGCGCGGCGTCAATGAATTCATGGCGCCCTGCGAAGCGGAACTGCTGCGCCACCGCGCCCTGTCAGCCTGGCGCGGACCTTTGCTGCGCGCTGTGCTGGCCGTCATCTGGATCGCCACCGCAGTGATCAGCGCTTTCGTCTATCCGGTGGAAGGCAGCCTGTCCATGCTGGCAGCGCTGGGCATCAAGGGTGCGGCCGCATACGCAGCGCTGTATGGCGCTAGCCTGCTCGACCTTGCATTCGGCATTGCGACGCTGGCCTGGCCGCGCCGCGTGCTATGGGCCGCGCAGGCAGCACTGATCGTCGGCTATACAGCGGCCATCGCCATCGCGCTGCCCGAATACCTGACTCACCCCTTTGGGCCACTGCTGAAGAATCTGCCCATTCTCGCCATTCTCATCATCCTGTACTCCGAGAGCAAAGCATGGACTACCTCGCGATAAAGACCATCCACATCATTTCCTCCGTGTTCCTGGTAGGGACAGGTTTCGGCACCGCCTTCTATCTGTTCTTCGCCAATCGCAGCAAATCGGTGGAAGCCATCGCCATCGTATCGAAGCTCGTGGTCAAGGCCGACTGGTGGTTCACGACGCCGGCCGTCATCGTGCAGCCGCTGTCCGGCGCATGGCTGATCCACGCCGCCGGCATCCCGCTCAATTCCCTGTGGATCAAGGCCTCGCTGGCGCTGTACCTGTTCGCCGGCGTCTGCTGGCTGCCCGTGGTCTGGTATCAGCTGAAGATGGCGAAAATGGCGCTTGCCGCGCATGAAACGCGCAGCGAACTGCCCAAGCTGTACTGGCATTACGCCCGACGCTGGGAACTGCTTGGTTACCCCGCCTTCGCGGCAATGGCCGTCATTTACTTCCTGATGGTGATGAAGCCGATTTAGAGCGGTCGACCACCTCGCGGCAGTCGCCCTTGAAGGTGGAGTTGTCGTAGTTGGACCAGCCATAGCTGTCCACGTAGCGCTTGTGCAGCCTGAATTCGGGGCTGAGGAAGCTCCATTCGAGATGGTCGCCGGGGTAGCGGATGTCGGCCATGTCGACCAGGGTGTGGAAGAAGTTTTCCGTGGCCAGCTTTGTCTTGCGGTGGCGTTTCAACTGGTCGATCTTTTCGGGGTAGCGGACCTGGTAATCGTCCGAGTACCACATGAAGGCCGGCACGTGGAACTCATACTGGGTATTGTGGCCGTGGAAGGCAAGGCGGCAAGCGCCGTCGTAGAGGGTCTGGCCGTGGTCGGCCACGTACATCAGCGAGGACAGCGGCGCGTCCTGCTTCAGCCGGCCGATCACCTGGGACAGGAACCAGTCCGTGTACAGGATGGAGTTGTCGTAGCTGTTGTTGAGCAGCGGCTTGATCTTCAGGTCCGTGTACACCGGTTTGTCGATGCCGAAAAGCGATGGCTGCCACTTGTCGAAAGCCTTCGGGTGGCGCTGGCTGTAGTTCCAGTGGCTGCCCAGCGTGTGCAGCACAATCAGCTTTTTCGGCGCCGGATCGGCCAGCGCGAGCCTGAGCGGATCGAACAGGATTTCGTCGAAATTGGAATTGTTGGTGAAGCCACCCAGGTTCAGGAACTGGATCACGTTCGCCTCTTTGGCGAACACGGACACCGGCGTGTCGTATTGGCCGAACGAGATCTGGTTGGACAGCCACCAGGTCTTGAAGCCCGCTTCCTTGTAGGCCGTGAGGAAGGACTTCTCGCTGAAGCCATCCTTCAGGCTTTGCCGCGCCGGCTTGCGCGAAATGATGACCGGCACCGACAACCGCGTGGCCGATACGGCGGACACCACGTCCGCCAGCGGAACCAGGTTCTGCTCCTTCGACAGCAGCGGGTTGGTTTCGCGTCCGTAGCCGTTCAGGCTCCAGCGGTCGTAGCGCGAGGACTCGCCGATGACGACGACCACCACTTCCGGGAGTTTGTCCGGCTCCGGCTGGCTGGCATGGAAGGCGAATTTCGCACTGCGCTCGTTCAACTCCGCCAGGTAGCGGCGCTCCTTGTAGAAATCATACCCGCGTACGGCCAGGCCGAAGGGCCAGGACTCGCCGAAGGCTTTGCCCGCCACCGGCACGCGCGCCCAGTAGGGCAGGGGCGGCAGCTTCCAGCCCGTGTTGCCGGCGGCGGAGATCGGCTTCGCGGCCGGCGCATCCGAGGCGTCATCGTCGCTGCCGCTGCCACTGCCGCCCCCGCTGGCGCTACCGCTGCCGCCGCTGCCGCTGGCCGATGCCAGTGCCGATGCCGCTGGCGCTGCCGAAGGCGATGCCGAAGCCGAAGCCGAAGCCGAAGCCGATGATGCGCCCGGCTTCGGCGCCGCGCTGGCCCCGAACTCATAGCCATAAGCCGCCACCGCACCCAGCACCGCCAGCGCGCCGATGGCCACCCAGCGCGAGCTGTCTTGCCAGTCCAGCTCCCGCGTCTGGCGGGCTGCACGGAAAGTGAGTACCCACCATACGGCCACGCCGACCATCACCGCCAGCATCGTCCACACCTTCTGTCCCAGGAATTCCAGCGCCTCGCGCGGACTGGTTTCAGCCAGGATGCCCAGGTGATGGGTAGAGATGCCCTGGCCGTAGAACACGAACAGGTAGATTTCCGTCGGCAGCGCCAGGAAGGCCGGGATCAGCAGCCAGTGAAAATAGGCGGGGCGCTTGAACACGGCCCACACCGCCGTCCACGCCATGATTTCGATGCCCGCCAGCTGCCAGGCCATTTCCACCGGCTTGCCCAGCGCCATCGGCACGAAGGGCACCAGCGACAGCGCCAGGTAGCTGAGCAGGATGAACAGATGGGCAGGACGCAGCAAAAAATGCATAAAGACAGGAAATTGGCGAAAACGAGCGCTATTATGGTGGTATTTCCCTCTCCGATGGGAAGCCCCGCGCGGGGCGCCGTCTGCCACATTATTCAGCAAAACCGATTGACTGCTCTGTTGACACGGTATATACTCGCGAGTTCTCAATTTAGTCTGCGCATCGTATACGCGTTTGCTAGCCGCTCCGTCTGAGAGTGGCTTTTTGCGCCTCTTGTGCGACTTCATAGGGAATCGGTTTTAGCCCCCAGGCAGCGTGCCTGGGATGTCAATGCTGTAATTTTGTTGGATTAAGAACGATGCCAACCATCAATCAATTGATTCGCCAACCACGTACCAAGCTGGTCGTGAAGAGCAAATCGCCGGCACTTGAAAACTGCCCGCAAAAGCGTGGCGTGTGCACCCGTGTGTACACCACCACTCCTAAGAAGCCTAACTCGGCACTGCGTAAGGTTGCAAAAGTGCGCCTGACCAACGGTTTCGAAGTGATTTCGTACATCGGCGGTGAAGGCCACAACCTGCAGGAACACAGCGTAGTTCTGCTGCGCGGCGGTCGTGTAAAAGACTTGCCAGGTGTTCGTTACCACATGGTTCGCGGCTCTCTGGATACCCAGGGTGTTAAAGACCGTAAGCAGGCTCGCTCCAAGTACGGTGCGAAGCGCGCTAAGGCCACCAAGAAGTAATTCTTGCAATTTAAATGAGTTGAGGCGGTCGCGAGACCGAGTAAGTGGAAGGCTAAGATGGCCTCCGCGAGTGCCAAAACAGTGGCGCTCAACTGAAGACAGGAAGGAAATAACATGCCACGTCGTCGTGAAGTACCCAAGCGCGAGATTCTGCCGGATCCAAAGTTCGGCAGCACCGAAGTCGCTAAATTCGTTAACGTTCTGATGCTGTCCGGCAAGAAGTCGGTTGCTGAGAACATCATTTACGGTGCCTTCGACCACATCCAGTCGAAATCCGGCAAGGATCCGCTGGAAGTGTTCACCGCAGCAATCAACAACGCCAAGCCGATGGTTGAAGTGAAGTCCCGCCGTGTGGGCGGTGCTAACTACCAGGTGCCGGTTGAAGTGCGTCCAGTACGCCGCCTGGCCCTGTCCATGCGTTGGCTGCGCGAAGCTGCTAACAAGCGCTCCGAAAAATCCATGCCGCAGCGTCTGGGTGGCGAACTGATGGAAGCCGCGGAAGGCCGTGGCGGCGCAATGAAGCGCCGTGACGAAGTGCACCGCATGGCTGAAGCGAACAAGGCGTTCTCGCACTTCCGCTTCTAAAATATATGGCCGGCTCGCCCGGCCCCTTGAGTTGTTCAGGCCGGGCACATTTTTGATCAGAAAATGCTGCTCGGTTTTGTCCATTAAAAGATTTAGGATTAACTATGGCCCGCAAGACCCCCATTGAGCGCTACCGCAATATCGGTATCTCCGCTCACATCGACGCAGGTAAGACGACCACTACCGAGCGCGTGCTGTTCTACACCGGCGTGAACCACAAGATTGGTGAAGTGCACGACGGCGCCGCAACCATGGACTGGATGGAGCAGGAACAAGAGCGCGGTATTACCATTACCTCCGCCGCGACCACCTGCTTCTGGAAGGGCATGGGCAACAACTTCCAGCCGCACCACATCAACATCATCGACACCCCGGGCCACGTTGACTTCACCATTGAAGTTGAGCGCTCGATGCGTGTTCTGGACGGCGCGTGCATGGTTTACTGCGCAGTGGGCGGCGTGCAGCCTCAGTCTGAAACCGTGTGGCGTCAGGCTAACAAGTACAAGGTGCCTCGTCTGGCCTTCGTGAACAAGATGGACCGTACCGGCGCCAACTTCTTCAAGGTCTACGAACAGATGCGTTCCCGCCTGAAGGCCAACCCCGTCGTGATCCAGATCCCGATCGGCGCCGAAGACAAGGTCCGCGGCATCGTCGACCTGGTGAAGATGAAGGCCATCATCTGGGACGAGGACAAGGGCGTGACCT
>DASWYX010000481.1:0-4234 GCA_036404755.1 Pseudoduganella sp. | reverse complement strand
GGCGGCGCATTTCGATCATGGCCTGCATATCGGTCGCCTCCGGCGGCGGCGGGGTCAGCTTGGCCTGCTCCGGTGGCACGATCTTCTCCTGCGGCTTGATGCGCTCGGTGATCGCGTTCTTGTTCGGCGGCAGATAGGCGCGGGTGGCCTTCGGCGTTTCGGCCTTGGCCGTTTTCGTCGGTTTGGACGGGGACGGCTTCGGCGTCGGCTTGGGCTTGGACACCGGCAGCGGCGCTACCCACACCATCTCGCCCTCCTTGGCCGGCGGCGTTATCTTGATTTCAGTCTTGGGATGAATGAAATACGCCAGGATCACCAGCAGGTGCACCAGCACCGTGGCCCCGATACCGTAGCGGTTGGGCTTCTTGTGTGCACCATATTCGTGCACGACGATCTGCTCCGGCGGCATGGGCTGGCCGCAGTGGGGGCAGAACTCGGTGTGCTCTTCGGGGACTTGGGCGAATTGGTACAAGATAAACAGTCTTCGGCAGATACAGGGGACAAGCTTACTCAAAGTCGACTTTGACGAATGTTACAGTATGTAAGCTTGACCCCGGCAATGATATCAGTGCTTGCCCGCACTGACTGCTTTCAGCTCGATGGCACGCACTTCCTTGCCATAGGCGCCCTCCTCCACGTCCTCGTCCTTCATCGGCCCCTTGCCGCTGTACTTGTCGAGGAACAGGTAGATCACTGGGGTAATGTAGAGCGTAATCACCTGCGAGAAGATCAGGCCGCCGCACACTGCCAGGCCCAGCGGCTGGCGCAACTCGGCGCCGGCGCCCAGCCCGAGGGCGATCGGCAGCGCGCCCATCAGTGCCGCCAGCGTGGTCATCATGATGGGACGGAAGCGCAGGATACAGGCTTCGCGGATCGCGTCGAACGGCTTCATGTTCTGCTCGCGCTGGGCGTGCAGGGCGAAGTCGATCATCATGATCGCATTCTTCTTCACGATACCGATCAGCATCAGGATGCCGATGATGGCAATCATGCTGAGGTCCATCTTGAAGATCCATAAGGTCAGCAGCGCGCCCACCGCGGCGGACGGCAGGCCGGCCAGGATGGTGATCGGGTGGATATAGCTTTCGTACAGCACGCCCAGCAGCACGTAGATCACGCCCAGCGCCGCAATGATCAGGATCAGCTGGCTGCCCTGGGTGCTCTGGAACACGGCCGCATCGCCGCCGTAGCTGGTGATGATGGAGGCCGGCAGGCCCATGTCCTGGCCCATCTTGTCGATCTTGGCGGTCGCGTTACCCAGCGGAACATCCGGCGCCAGGTTGAAGGAAATCGTGATCGCCTGCAGCTGGCCCTGGTGGTTGACTGCCGTCGGCCCCACGGTGCGCTCCACGGTGGCAAAGCTGGACAGCTGGACCAGGTTGCCCGCCGAATTGCGCACGGACACCTTGGTCAGCGCATCGTCGAACTGGCGGTCCTCATCCGCGGCTTCCATGATCACGTAATAGCTGGCCGCCGAAGAATAGATGGTTGACACCTGCCGCTCCCCGTATGCGAGATAGAGCGCAGTGCGGACATCGGACATCTTCACGCCCAGGATGTTCGCCTTGTCGCGGTCGATCTTCAGCTGGGCCTGCAAGCCCTTGGCCTGGGAATCGCTGGTCACGTCGCGGAAGTCCGGGTCGTTGCGCATGCGGTCCTGGAACTTGGAAGCCCAGTCATTCAGCGAATCGGGGCTGACGGACTGCAGCGTGTATTGGTAGCGGCTCTTGGACGGGCGTCCGCCCAGCTGCAGGTTCTGCACCGGGCTCAGGTATACCGAAATGCCGGCCACTTTTTTCGTTTCCTTGCGCAGGCTGTCCAGCACCTGGGGCATGGGGCTGCGCTCGGTGCGCGGCTTCAGCACCAGGAACATGCGGCCCGTGTTGCCGCCGCCGGTGAAGGACGTGACATCCTTCACGGCCGGGTTGGCGCGGATCACGTCCACCACTTTCATCTGCAGTTCCAGCATGGCCGACGTGGAAATATCTTCCGAGGCTTCGGTGGTCACGCGGATCTGGCTCAGGTCTTCCTCGGGGAAGAAGCCTTTCGGCATGACCATGTACAGCCACACCGTCAGCGCGAAGGTGCCAAAGGCGATGCCGAGCACGACGAAGCGATGGCGCAGCGCCACGTCCAGCGTGCGCGCATAGCCGTTGCGGGTGGCGTTGAACAGGCGCTCGAAGTGACGGCCGATGAAGGTATCGTCGCCCGAGGTTTCGTGCGAGTCGGACGGCAGCAGGCGCGAGCACAGCATCGGCACCAGGGTCAGCGACACGATCGCCGACACCAGCACGGACAGGCCGACCACCACGGCGAATTCATGGAACAGCAGGCCGATCACGCCCGGCATGAAGAAGATCGGAATGAACACCGCCACCAGCGACACGGAAATCGACACGATGGTAAAGCCCATCTCGCGCGAACCCACAAAGGCCGCCTGCAAGGGCTTCATGCCGTGCTCGATATGGCGCACGATGTTTTCCAGTACCACGATCGCATCGTCCACCACCAGGCCGACGGCCAGCGTGATGCCCAGCAGCGACACGTTGTCCAGGCTGTAGCCAAAGGCATAGAGCAGCGCCAGCGCACCCAGCAGCGAAATCGGCATCGTGATGGCCGGGATGAAGGTGGCGGCGGCGCGGTGCAGGAAGAGGAAGATCACCAGCACCACCAGGATCACGGTCAGGCCCAGGGTCAGGTTCACGTCGTGGATCGCTTCGCGGATCGAGACGGAGCGGTCGTTGACCAGGTTGATGTTGACCGAGGCCGGCATCTGGGCCTTGAAGCGCGGCAGCAGCTGGCGCACGCCGTCCACCACCTGCACGGTATTGGCGTCCGGCTGACGCTGCACCAGCAGCACGATGGAGCGCTCGCCGTTATAGCTGCCGGCAGCCTTGATCGACTGGAAGCTGTCTTCCACCGTGGCCACGTCCTTCAGGCGCACCGGCTGGCCGTTGCGCGTGGCAACGATGATTTCGGCGAACTCGGCAGCGCGCATCATTTGCGCATTGCCCTGGATCGTCAGGGTCTGCTTGGGACCGTCCAGGATGCCCAGCGGTGTGTTGGCATTGGCGGCCTTGATGGCCTGCTGCAGCTCATCCAGCGTCATATTGCGCGAATTGAGCAGGTCGGAGCGGGCGCGGACCCGCACGGCAAAGCGCTTCTGGCCGTTGACCGACACCTGGGCCACGCCCGGCAGGGTCGACAGGCTCGGCGCAATCAGGTTTTCCGCGTAATCGTTCAGCTCGGACAGGCTCAGCGAAGGCGAGTTCATCGTCATGAACAGCACCGGAGCATCGGCCGGGTTGACCTTGCGATACGAAGGCAGGTCCGTCATTTCCTGCGGCAACTGGCGCTGGGCGCGCAGCAGCGCGGCCTGCACGTCCACTGCCGCTTCATTGACGTTGATCGAGGGATCGAATTCCAGCGTCAGCGAGGTATTGCCCAACGTGCTGGTCGAGGTAATCAGGGAGAGGCCGGCAATCGTGGAGAATTGCTTCTCCAGCGGCAGCGCGACGGACGACGCCATCGTTTCCGGGCTGGCGCCCGGCAGGTCGGCCGATACGTTGATGACCGGGGTGTTGTAGCTCGGCAGTGCCGCAACCGGGATGTGCGAATAGGCGAGCACGCCGGCCAGGATCACGGCTATCGAGAGCAGCACCACCATGACGGGGCGCCGGATGCTCAGCTCGGAAAGGTTCATTCGGCTTTACCCTTCTTATTGCCCTGCCCTTCGCCCGGGCCGTCCTGCTGAGCCAGCTTGGCATCGGCGATGCGCACCTTGCCGCCTGGACGCAGATTCTGCTTGCCCTCGACGATGACTTTCTCGTCGCCCTGCAGGCCATCCACCGCGGCGTTTGCGCCAAAGGCATAGAGACGCTTGATATTGGTGACCTTGGCCGTCTGGTCCGGCGCCACCGTGTACACGAACGTGCCGCGTGTGTTGGTAATGATAGCGTTTTGCGGCACAACCATGGCGCCTTTCAGCGTGGCTACGGTCAGCTTCGTCGTCACGTACTGGCCGGGCCAGAGGCGGGTGTCCTTGTTGTCGAAGCGGCCCTTGACGCGGATGACGCCGGCCACCGGATCGACGGTGTTGTCGACGAAACTGAGTTCGCCGTTGATAGGCTTGTCCGAATTATTCTGGAAGGCTTGCACCGCCACCTTGCCGGCGCGCTGCGCATCCAGCAGCGCCGCCAGATTCGTTTCCGGCACGTTGAAGGAAACGTTGATC
>DASWYX010000480.1:0-13158 GCA_036404755.1 Pseudoduganella sp. | reverse complement strand
CCTGGGTCAGACCCAAAGGGTCAGACCCTCGGGTCTGACCCAGGGTTTAGGTTTCAGGAAAAAGTCGGCGCGATCAGATCGATGCTGTCGGTGCAGAACCCATCCACGCCCCAGCCGAGAATTTCGCGCGCCCGGGCGGGCTCATTGACGGTATAACACAACAGCCCAAACCCAGCCTCCTTGACCGCCCGCGCCGCGGCAGGCGTCAAGTGCTTATGATTGGTATGGATAGCCACAGCCCCTAGCTCCCGGGCCACATGCTCCCAATTCTCCGGCAGCTGATCAAAAAGACAAGCCCTCGGCAAATCCGGCGCCGCATCGCGCGCCGCCGCCAGCGCGGGCATGTTGAACGACGACAGCAGCGGCAACTGAGCCGGATCGCCCGCCGCCGCTTCAGCCGCAAAGCGCAGGCGTGTCGTCTGCGCCACCCAGCGCCCCGTCGCCTCGTCCTGTCCCTCGGATGGCTTGATCTCGATATTCATCCAGATCCGCTGCGCCTTGCAGTAGTCGACGAATTCCAGAAACAGCGGCACCGGCTCGCCGCGGAACTCCGGATTGAACCAGCGGCCCGCGTCCATGCGCGCCAGTTCGGCGGCCGTGTGATCGGCTACCCTCCCCTGCCCAAAAATGGTGCGTCCGAATTCCGGGTCGTGAACGACCACGCCAATGCCGTCCTTGGACAGCATGACGTCAAATTCGACCGCATGGAAACCGTAAGCGAGACCGGCGCGCAAGCCGGCAATCGTATTCTCCGGCGCCAGCGTGCCGCCGCCGCGGTGAGCGACAATTTTCGGATAGGGCCACATGGTTTAAAACACTACCACGGCTGAATGCGTTAAGCTAACGCTCCCTGAATTTAGTATGGAACAGACAACATGATGGCAAAGGCCCTTGGACATATTCGCGTACTGGATCTGAGCCGCGTGCTGGCCGGTCCCTGGTGCTCGCAGAACCTGGCGGACCTTGGCGCGGACGTGATCAAGATCGAGCGTCCCGGCGCTGGCGACGATACGCGCGCCTGGGGTCCGCCATATGCCAAGGATGCCTCAGGCGCCGATACGACCGAAGCGGCTTACTACCTGTCCGCCAACCGCGGCAAGCGTTCGGTGACGGTCGATATCTCGAAGCCCGAAGGGCAGGCGCTGCTCCGCGAACTGGCCAGGCATTCGGACGTGGTGCTGGAGAACTACAAGGTCGGCCAGTTGAAAAAATATGGCCTCGATTACGAGTCGCTGAAGGCGGTGAAGGCGGACCTGGTCTACTGTTCCGTGACCGGTTTCGGCCAGGACGGACCTTACGCCCACCGCGCGGGCTATGACTTCCTGATCCAGGGCATGGGCGGGCTGATGTCCGTGACCGGCGAGCGCGATGACCTGCCGGGCGGCGGTCCGCAGAAAGCCGGCGTGGCGCTGACCGACCTGATGACGGGCATGTACTCCACCATCGCCATCCTGGCCGCCCTCACCCACCGCGACCGCACCGGCGAAGGCCAGTACATCGACATGGCGCTGCTGGATGTGCAGGTGGCGATGCTGGCGAACATGGGCTCGAACTACCTGAACAGCGGCAAGCCGCCCAAGCGCTGGGGCAATGCGCACGCCAATATCGTGCCTTATCAGACCTTTGCCTGCTCGGACGGCTACATCATCGTCGCTACCGGCAATGACGGGCAGTATCAGAAATTCGTTGAAGTGGGCGGACGTCCGGACCTGGCTTTCCATGAGCACTACGCCACCAATCCCCTGCGCGTGCAGAACCGCGATGAGCTGGTACCTATCCTGGCGGAGATGGTCAAGGCGCGTCCACGCGACTGGTGGATCGAGCAGCTGGAAGCCGTTGGCGTGCCTTGCGGTCCGATCAACGATTTGCACGATGTGTTCCAGAATCCGCAGGTGCAGGCGCGCGGCATGGTCGTGGAGGCGCCGCATCCGACGGCGGGCAAAGTCAAGCTGGTGCGCAATCCGATGCGCCTTTCCGCCAGCCCGGCCGAGAGCAACGTCGCGCCGCCGCTGCTCGGGCAGCATACGGACGAAGTCCTGGGCCAAATCCTCGGCCGCAACGCCGACGATATCGCCGCCCTCCGCGCCAAGGGAGTCGTCTAACGCGGCGTCAATAGCCGCGGGCCGCGCCGCGTGAACGCACGCACGGCGGATCAATGATCCGCCCTACATGCTCCGCCGAGCCGCGTCCTGCCAGACCTGCCGCCACCGCGCGCAACGTCCCGGCGCGCAATCTCGGCGCGACCGGGCATGTCGATGCCGCGCCACGGCCCGACGCGCCTCGATGACGCCGCGGGCGTGCCGGGGCGGCGCGTAGGGCGGATCATTCGATCCGCCGCAGCTCAGTGGAGGTGCAATTTAAAGTCGAACAACTCACTGTGCATATGGTTCACCGCCGCCCGTAACTCCTGCGTCACCGCCATCCCATTACTGCAGCACCGTCGTGCGCGCGCCCCGAGCAGCTCCATATCGTCCACCAGCCGTGGCACATCTTCAAAATCCTGGCTGGCTAGAATTTCGCTGATATCGTCCGACCGCCGATCCAGCTTCTGGATGTATTCGCGCAGCTCCCCGGTCAGGTTCCGTTCCGCGGACATATGCTGCGCCGCCTGGCTCACCGCCATTTGCAGGCTATTCAAGCGGCTGCGAATCTCGTTATCGTGCATCATGATCCCTCCCATGCGAAAGCGGCACGTCGTGCGCCGATCATGATTTGAGATTGCGTGCCCTGCCCGGTTCCCCTCCGCTCAGCCAGGTTTGAGCTAGCTCAACGCTTGCAAACCTTAAGTGACGCCGCCTGCAGCACTTCGCCCTCGTCGGTCTGCACGAAAGCCACCACCGCCAGCCTGTCCGCATTCACGCCCGCCGGCAACGGCACCGACCGAGCAAGCCCGCCCGTGCCGCCCGCCGCAACGGACACCGGCGCCAGCCACTCGCGCACCACGTGCTCATGGCGCAGCATCCTGCCCCGGTTCTCGCCGGCGGCGACCTGGTTGCGCAAGCCATCCTCCGTCACCGCCACATGCAGCTTGCCGCCGCGTTGCGCACTGGCGCGCACTTCCAGCGGCAGCGCGCCTGCCTGCGGCGTTCCGACACTGATATTGATCTCCGCCCCCGCCGGCTGCGCATTCACGCGCTCCACGGCCGTCGCGACGCCGCCCGGCCAGGAACGCAGCTCGCGGCCGCCGACAAAGAGTTCGGGAGTATAGATGGTGCGCGAACGCGCGAGATCGCTGAGCCAGCGCTGGCGTTCCGTGAACGCGGCCCGCCCGTAGGGATCTTTCCAGCCGAGATAATTCCAGTAATCGACATGCAGCGCCAGCGGCACCAGCTTGTCGCCGGCCTGCAGCTCTCCCAGGTATTTGTCCGCCGGCGGACAGCTGCTGCAGCCCTCCGACGTGTACAACTCGACCAGCGCTACCCGGTGCGCCGGGCTCTGTACCGTGCAGGTGCCCGCCCCTGCGCCCGCCACCACCACCGCCAACGCCCACGCCGCCCCGAATTCCATGATCACCTCCCAGATTCATATTACTTCGTCTGACGGTGGGCGGAATCCTTACACGTCAGGTGGCCAGGGCGGGCGTGGCAGGCGCCAGCGGGGTCAGGGTGCGCAGGCGGAGGGCGATGAGCAGCGCACCACCCAGGAAACTGGCGAGCAGCGCGACGACGCCGGACCAGCCGCGGTGCGCCCATACCAGGCCGCACAGCCAGCCGACCACGCTGGAGCCGAGGTAGTAGAAGAATAGGTAGAGCGCGGACGCCAGCGCCTGCGGCGCGCGGGCGCGGCGGCCGATCCAGCTGCTGGCGATCGAGTGCGAGGCGAAGAAGCCGAAGGTGAACAGGGCCATGCCGACCACGATCATCACCAGCGCGCCGGACAGCGTCAGCAGCAGCCCGGTCATCATCACGGACAGCATCATCCACAGCACGCCGCGGCGGCCGAACTTGTCCGCCAGGCGGCCCGCCCAGACTGAGCTGAAGATACCCAGCAGGTAGAGCAGCGAGATGCCGCCCACCACGCTCTGGCGCAGGCTGAATGGCGCGCCGAGCAGACGGTAGCCGATGTAGTTGTAGGCGCTGATGAAGCAGCCCATCAGCAGGAAGGCGAGCGCGAACAGCCATGGCAGGCCATCGTCCGTGAAGTGGCGGCGGGCGCCGCCGGCCAGCGCGGCGAGTCCACCCTCGGCCGGACGGAAGCGGCGCGACGCGGGCAGGCTGCGCCAGAATTCCAGCGCCGCCAGCACGCCGGCCACGCCCATCACGCCCAGCGCCACGCGCCAGTTGAGGAAGTCACTCAGCACGGAGGTCAGCATGCGCCCCAGCATGCCGCCGAACGCGCTACCCGAAATATAGAGGCCCATCGACAAACCGAGCGACGTTGGCTCGATCTCTTCCGACAG
The DNA here is from genome assembly GCA_036404755.1 of Pseudoduganella sp. Classification (GTDB taxonomy): domain Bacteria; phylum Pseudomonadota; class Gammaproteobacteria; order Burkholderiales; family Burkholderiaceae_D; genus Rugamonas. The sequence continues at coordinate 8,759 of DASWYX010000480.1, read as the reverse complement.
GTAAGCCATCGCGATGGCCGGCATGCCGCCCAGCGCCAGCCCAAGCAGCGCGCGCATCACCAGCAGTTGTCCATAGCTCTGCGCGAACGCGCACAGCACGGTCATCACGGCCGCGATCATCATGGCGGCGACCATCAGCGGCTTGCGCCCAACGCGGTCGGAAACAAAGCTGGACAGCAGCAGCGAAATGGCCAGCGCGCCGGTGGAAATCGACAGGGACAGGCTCGCCTGCGCCGGCGTCAGCACAAACTCATGCCCCAGCAGGGGCAGCAGCGGTTGTACGCAGTACAACAATGCAAAACAGGAAAAACCGCCGAAGAACAGCGCGCGATTGGTGCGCTTGAATTCGGGTGAACCGGCGGTGATGGCAGTGGTATTCATGGGATTCATCTTAGGATTGCCCATTAATACTGTCCAATATATATTTGAGGCGTTATTAATCGCTTTAAACGATAACCACGGGTAATGACCATGGAACTCCGTCATCTGCGCTACTTCATCGCCGTCGCCGAAGAACTCAGCTTCACCCGCGCCGCCGAACGCCTGCATATCGGACAACCGCCCCTCAGCCAGCAAATCCAGGCGCTGGAAGCGGAAGTCGGCGCGCGCCTGCTGGAGCGCAGCAAACGCTGGGTGCGGCTCACGGAAGCGGGCAGGCTGTTCCTGGAGGACGCGCGGCAGATCCTGGCGCAGTCCGAACGCGCCGTGATCACCGCACGGCGGGCGCAGCGCGGCGAGGCGGGCGAGTTGCGGGTCGGCTTTACGTTTTCCACGCCGTTCACGCCGCTGTTCGCGAAGGTGATCAAGCGCTATCGGCAACTGTATCCGCACGTGTCGCTTACCTTGCATGAGATGGCGACCCTGCACCAGCTGGAAGCAATCGAAACGCGCAAGATGGACCTGGGATTTGTGCGTCCGCCCGAGGTGGCGCTGCCGGAGGCTCTGGCGCTCACGCATTTGCGCGACGATCCGCTGCTGTTGATCCTGCCGTCGGATTCGCCCCTGGCCCGCAAGCGCAAAGTGCATATCAAGGATCTGGAGGGGCTGCCGTTTGTGATGTATCCGAAGGAGGCCGGCACCGGGATTTATTTCCAGATTTTCCGCCTGTGCCGCGCGGCCGGGTTCGTGCCGCAGATTGCAATGGAGGCTGGGGAGGCGTCCACCATCATTGGTCTGGTGGCGGCGGGGATTGGGGTGTCGGTGCTGCCGAGTCCTTTCAACAGCATCCATATGGAGGGGGTGGCGTACCGGCACCTCGATGATCCGGCGGCGGCGACGTCGTTATTGCTGGCGCAACGGAGGGAGGATCAGTCGGCGCTGGTGGAGGCGTTTGTGGCGCTGGCGCGCGAAGAGGCGGGTGACGCACGCACGGCGGATCAATGATCCGCCCTACAGCCCCTTCGGGGCCGGCCGCGCGCGTGTATGCTCAGTCGTAGTCGGCCTCGAGCTCCGAGCCCGCATAATTTTCGAGGTCCGCGAACAGCGTTTTCATCGCCGACCGCCCCGGAATCTTCTGCAGCACCGTGCAACTGCGGCGGTACAAATCGATCCGGTTCAACAGCACCGCATGATGCTGCGCGGGCACCAGCGCCACCAGCTGCGCCCATCCAGCCTCGAAATCCGGCTTATCCTTGCGCACTGCCTTCACGAAGCGTTCGAACTCCTTCTGCCCCGTGCGGGCGACGATGCGTCCCTTGCCCTCGACGGCGAAGATGATGGCCAGCGCAATCACCCCCTCCGCATTCAGATCCGAATCCTTGATCGCACCTTCCGAGTGATGGCGGCGCAGCCAGTTTGCCAGCCGCACGATGGACTGCACTTCATGCCGCTGCGCCAGCTGCTGCTGGAACTTGGCGACGCCGTCCCAGTTCTGGTTCGGATCCGTGAAGCAGATGTCGAAGAACAGGTCGCGCAGGCGGCGCTGGGCGTAGACCGGGTCCGCGTCATACTCGCCGATCAGCGTATCTTCCGGCATGGCGGACAATTCCTTCAGCTGGCGGAAGCCCGCCTGGAAGGCCGCCTCCGGTCCGTGCTCCACCAGGAAATCCAGCGCGGCCTGGTCGCTGTCCACGGCCAGCAACTGCTCCAGGCCGAGCGACACGCCGCCCACCGTCAGATTGATGGCCTTCTGGATGCCTTCCGCCGTGCGGTTGTTGGTGAACTTGTCCGCCACGTTGGCCGTGATGGTAGCCAGTTCCTCGGCCAGGATCGCGGCCGCATCCGGGCGGGGATCGCCCGGCAGCAGCTTGATCGCGCGCGTCAGCCGCGGCAGGTTTTCTTGTACGAGTGCCGGCAGCATCAGTTGAAGATCCCCGTACCGATAGAGCGGCGCGGACGTTCCTTGCCCGTTGCGCTACGCGTCGTCGGCACCTGCTTGCGCAGGCGGTACAGCAGCTCCTTGGTCGTGCGTTGCAGGTGTTCCGGCTCTTCATCCGGATCGTCGCTGAACTCCGCATCGGCCAGGTCGGCACTGTGGCGGAATTCGGGGAACAGTTCGAACAGCGCGCGGTCCCAGCCATCTTCATTGGCCTGGGCCAGCGCAACCGCCAGCGGCACCACATCGTTGTCGGACGAAGTCTGGCCGGTCAGGTAAGCGCCCTTCGAGATCACCTCGCCCGCCACTTCCAGCACTTCGCGCGGCGCCATCGAGAACAGGATGGCAAACGCGGTGCAGCCCCAGTCGGTGGCCGACGCTTCCTTCAGCAGCTCCACGCGGCGCTCTTCATCCTCGGTGCCAAATACCACACCGTGGATGTGGGCGAACAGCGATTCGGCGATGCGCTCGGGATCGTCCTCGATCATATCGTCCGACCAGGTCGCGGCCAGGTAGGCCAGGCTCTCCGCCCACTGCTTGGGCGGCACCAGCAGCGTGGCCAGCGACAGCTTGCCGCCGTCGAAGCCGGACATGTGCAGCGCCGTCACGTGCGGCGGAATATTCTGCAGCACTTCGATCACGGCCAGGTCGCCGTGGGTTTCGGCCGCTTCGGCAAAGGCCTTCTCGGCATGTTCCAGCGAGCCGGCCAATACGAGTTCGGTTACCTGCTTGCTGATTGCCGGCAGATTCTTATCGGACATCGCTTACTCCTCTCCCTGGTCAAAGATCTGGGCGAAATCGTCGCTCACGGCTTCGTCCTCGTACTCGTCATCGCCTTCATCGCCCTCGGCCAGCTGGTCGAGGGAGGTATCCTCTTCATCCCACATGCGCGGATGCTTGTGGAGGAAGGCGGTAATGATGGCCTGGCGGCCCAGGTCCGGGTGATTCTCTTCAATCGCTTCCAGCATCTTTGCTGCGGCGCCGGCCGGACAGGACGCGGCCGCGAACACGCGCGCCGGATCGCCATACTCGAAATCCTCGGCATCCTTCAGCACGGCCTTCGGGTCGTGGAACTCGATCACATCGACCAGCGCGAACGCCATCATGTTCAGGTCTTCGATACCGCCGCCGTTGGCGTATTCGGACACCAGGGTGTCCAGCATCTTCTTGTAATTCTTGTGGTCGGGCGGATCGCCGAGGATACCTTCGATCTGTCCGGCCAACTCGCGCGCCTGGTAGGCGAACTCGTGGTGTACTTTGCTCATTGTTTCTCTGCTCATTTTGGGCGGATCAATGGTCCGCCCAGGTTACGTCTGACCTGCGTGCAGCGGATTGTCATGCCGCCGGCACGACCACTCCGTGCAAACTGAATACCGAACGCCACTGGCTGTACGCCTCGGCTTCGGGATCGATGATGATGCGGTGGTGCAGGCTCTGGTTATACTCTTCGCGCCGGGCCGGATCGGACAGCACCTCGTAAGCCTTCACGATGGCTTTGAAGCGCGCGTCGGCGCCTGGCTCCTGGTTGCGGTCCGGGTGGAAGCGCATGGCCAGCGAACGGTAGACCTTCTTGATTTCCTCATCCGAGGCATTGGGCGCGACACCGAGCACATTATATAAATTTTCCATAAGGAAACTCCGGAGTCGATTTTTAAAACGTGCAAAGACGAATTATCCTATATAAAGGGACGCTCGTCCCGTCATAACCCCCGCCGTACGGTAAAATGCCCGCTATTCGACCCTTTTTCCACTGTTTTCCTACATGAGCAACGACAAAAACAGCACCGCTTCGGCGCCTGCGCCGAATTTTCTGCGCAATATCGTTGAAAGTGACCTCGCAACGGGCGCCCACGACCGTCCCGGCCTGCCATCCGTGATCACCCGCTTCCCGCCGGAGCCGAATGGCTACCTGCACGTGGGGCATGCCAAGTCCATTTACACCAACTTCGGCCTGGCGCGCGATTTCGGCGGCCGCTGCCACCTGCGCTTCGATGACACCAATCCGGAAAAGGAAGAGCAGGAATACGTCGACTCCATCATCGACAGCGTGCGCTGGCTGGGCTTCGACTGGGACTACAAGGGCCCGGTCGGCGCCGGCAACCACCTGTACTACGCGTCCGACTACTTCGGCAAGCTGTACGAGATGGCCGAGTACCTGATCAAGGTCGGCAAGGCCTATGTGGACAGCCAGAGCGCGGCCGATATGTCCGCCAACCGCGGCAACTTCAGCACGCCGGGCACCAACTCGCCCTTCCGCAATCGCACGGTCGAGGAGAACCTGCAATTGTTCCGCGACATGAAGGCGGGCAAGTACAAGGATGGCGAGCACGTGCTGCGTGCCAGGATCTCGGAAGACGCGATGTCGTCGCCGAACATGAATATGCGCGATCCGGCCATCTACCGCATTCGCCATGCCCATCACCACCGCACGGGTGACGACTGGTGCATCTATCCGATGTACGACTACACCCATCCGATTTCGGATGCGCTGGAAAACATCACCCACTCCATCTGCACGCTGGAATTCCAGGACCATCGCCCGTTCTACGACTGGCTGCTGGAAACGCTGGCGGAAGGCGGCTTCTTCGAACAGCCGGTGCCGAAGCAGTATGAGTTCGCGCGCCTGAACCTGACCTACATCGTCACCTCCAAGCGCAAGCTGCGCCAGATGGTGGAAGAAGGCATCGTGGACGGCTGGGACGATCCGCGCCTGCCTACCATGGCCGGCATGCGCCGCCGCGGCTACACGCCGGAAGGCATCCAGCTGATGTGCGAACGCACCGGCGTGACCAAGTCGGACGGCTGGATCGACTTCAGCGTGCTGGAAGGCGCCGTGCGCGAAGACCTCGACCCGAAAGCGCCGCGCGCGATTGCCGTGCTGCGTCCGCTGAAGCTGATCGTCGATAACTTCCCTGAGGGCGAAGCCCACGAGTGCACCTCGCCGGTGCACCCGCATCATCCGGAACTGGGCCATCGCACCTTCCCGTTCACGAAGGAACTGTGGATCGAGGAAGAGGACTTCATGGAAGTGCCGACCAAGGGCTACTTCCGCTTCACGCCGCCAGTCGACGGCAACCCTGGCAGCCGCGTGCGCCTGAAGTACGGCTACGTGGTCGAATGCAAGGGCTACGACAAGGATGAAAACGGCAAGGTCACGGCGGTACATGTGAACTACTTCCCCGACTCGAAATCCGGCACGCCTGGCGCGGACAATTACAAGGTGAAGGGCAATATCACCTGGGTCAGCGCGGCGGCCGCACTGGAAGCGGAAGTGCGCCTGTACGACCGCCTGTTCACCGAAGAGAAACCGGATGCGGGCGGCAGGGACTTCAAGGAATTCCTGAATCCGAAAGCGCTGGAAGTGGTGAAGGCCTACCTGGAACCGGGCCTGAAAGATGCTGTCGCCGAACAGCGCTTCCAGTTCGAACGCCATGGCTATTTCGTGGCCGATCGTGTCGATTCGCAGCCTGGACGGCCAGTGTTCAACCGCATCGTCACGCTCAAGGACAGCTGGACAAAGTAAGCATGTCCGCGGGCATCTGCCCGCTGTCTTGGACAACAAAGCCGCCTTCGGGCGGCTTTTCTTTTAGCACTTTGATTTCAATCAAACTGGATTATCCGCGCCGACTGTTTGCCTTGCGCGTGTTACGGAAAGTACCTATATTCAAGCAACTTTCTCTCAAGGTATTGTCTTGTGACACCGCTTTTCAAACGCCTTCCTACGCCCGCAAAACCGATGTGGTGGACCGGTGTCCTGCTTTCGCTGTGCGTGGGATCCGGCTTTTTCGCGCTGGCCGACAATACCGTGGAAAGCGAGGCCAGGGAGCGTTTCCGCCATCTGGCGCGCAATGCGCAGTTCAATATCGACGCCAGCATCAAGGCCTACACCGAAGTGCTGCGCGGCACGGCCAGCCATTTCCAGGCGGAGTCGCCGGAGCACCTAACGCGGGAAAGCTTCCACCGTTACGTGCAGGGTCTGGACCTCGCGCATAATTTCCCCGCCGTCGACAGCATCAATTTCGCGGCGTACTTTACCGACGCCGAGCGCGCCGCACACGAAGCGCAGATGCACGCGATCGAACGCACGGACCACAGCTATCCCGAGTACCAGATCAAGCCCGCCGGCCACCGCCGCGAATACGCCGTGCTGACGATGATCGAGCCGCTGGACCAGTTTTCCAATCGCTACGGCTTCGACCTCGCATCGATACCGAAGGCAGCCGAAGCCCTGTTCGCCGCGCGCGACAGCGGCAATATGAGCAGCTCCGGCCAGCCGATCCCACTGCGCCGCTACCCCAACGATATCGGCATGGGCATGCGCATTCCCATCTACCGCAAGAAACAGCACTACAGCAGCGTGGAGGAGCGCCGTGAGGCCTGCATCGGCTGGGCGGGGCTGGGCTTCAATGTGCAAAAGCTGATCAACGGCGCGCTGGGCGACATGTCCGAACATGAGGTGCGCGTGATGCTGCGCGACGGTGGCCTGGTCAGCGCGCCGCTGCCGGCCAGCCAGCCCGGGCCGATGCTGTTCGACAGTCACGTCGGTATGCCCCTGCCGACCGGTGAAACGAGCCTGGCGCTGACGCTGCCGATCCAGTTCAACGGGCGGCTGTGGCAAGCCAGCTTTGTGTCGCCGCGCAGCGCCATGTACTCGCACTTCGACGCCTACCTGCCAGCGATGGCGGCCAGCGTGGGCTTCGGCGCCAGCATGCTGATCTACGCGCTGTTCATGATCCTTGCGTCGTCGCGGCGGCGCGCGCTGCGCATGGCGCGCTCCATGACGCGCGAGCTGCGCGACAGCAAGAGCAAGCTGCAACTGTCGCACCACCGCCTGCGCCGGCTGGCCGCGCACGCCGACCAGATCAAGGAAGCAGAACGCAAGCGCATCGCACGCGAGATCCACGATGACCTGGGGCAGAACCTGCTGGTACTGCGCATCGAAGTGGACATCCTCGTCACGCGCACCGCGCAACGCCATCCGCGCCTGCATGCGCGAGCACAGGCCACGCTGCGCCAGATCGACGAAACCATCCGCAGCGTGCGCCATATCATCAACGACCTGCGTCCCACGGTGCTCGATCTCGGACTGGGCGCGGCGGTCGAATGGCAGGTGGCGCAGTTCAGGCAGCGCTCCGGCATCGACTGCGAGCTGGTCGAGCATGGCGTTGACGTGGGCGTGGACGACCACTGCGCCACCGCCCTCTTCCGTGTGCTGCAGGAATCGCTGAGCAATATCTACCAGCACGCGCATGCCAGCATGGTGCGGGTGGAGCTGCGCCGCGCGGCCGGCATGCTGCGCATGTCGATCAGCGACAATGGCGTCGGCATCCGCAGCGAGGGCCGCAACAAGACCGGCTCCTTCGGCCTGGTCGGCATCGAAGAACGCGTCAGCCTGCTGGGCGGCCACTGCTCCATCATCAGCAACCCGGACAGCGGCACCACCATTGCCGTTTCCATCCCCGTCGGCCTCCGCCCCGACGCCATCCCCCGCACTTCCGAACTGCTCTGGGACCAGATCTGACCACGTCTCGGATATGCATGAGTGTGTAACAATTTGATAGTCACAAACTCCTGATTTAAAAGGGACTATGCGCTGTTGTTTCGTCTGCGCACAATTGAATTGTTACTTGTTTTCTGGGGGTCCCTGTCTATACTAGAGCGTGTTGATCCACATCAACGCAGCGTTCCCAAACTTCTGAACGTCCCTGACGCCTGGCATGCACTACCCAGCCCCAAGAACAGCGTCTTTCATCAAAAACTCTCTCAATTGAAAAAGGGATATCACTCATGATCTCGTCTGAAAGCTTCAAGGCTATTGCCGACCTCGATCTGGAACCGATCAAAGTCAAACTGATGCACGTTGAGTCCGGCGAAGGCTGGTCGCTGGAAAAGGTGAATGCGGTGGAATTCGAGTATCGCCGCTTCCTGTACCTGATGAAGATGTTCCCGAATGAGCAGACGGCGCCGCTGATGGATGTGGATATTTTCTGGCATTACCACATCCTCGATACGATGAAGTATGCGATCGACTGCGAGAAAGTGTTTGGCTATTTCCTGCACCACTTCCCTTACATCGGCCTGCGCGGCGAGGATGACGAGGAAGCCCACGAGCGCGTCGGCAACCGCATGAAGGAGCTGTACGAGGAAACTTTCGGCGAGGATTACCTGCGTGCGGACACCGCTTACTCCGGCCGCGTTGCCTCCCCGCTGGACTTCAGCCCGAAGACGGCTTACTCGGGGCGTGTGAGCGTGGCATATTCGGGCCGCGTGGCGGCGCAGACCGCTTACTCCGGACGCGTGGCCGGTGAGCAGGTGGCGTATTCGGGGCGTGTCGCAGGCGAGCAGGTGGCATATTCCGGCCGTGTCGCCGGCCAGCAGGTGGCGTATTCGGGCCGTGTCGCCGCCGAGGCGAAGACCGCTTACTCCGGCCGCGTGGCAGGCGAAC
>DASWYX010000479.1:0-4726 GCA_036404755.1 Pseudoduganella sp. | reverse complement strand
AGGCTCCCGCCGCCGTTGAAGCGCTCGTCGATGATCACCGCATCCTTGTACGACTGCGGGAAGAAATAGCGCTTGAAGTAGGTATGGCCGAGGGAAGCGGTATTCGGCACATACACATAAGCCACCCGTCCATTGGTCGCCGCATTGACCTTGCGGATATTCCCCTCCACCCAGTCGCGGTTGCGCAGCGCATCCTCGCTGGCCACCGGCACCACGGTAATGGTGCGCGAGCCCTTGCCATCGGCGGACGGCCCCACCGTGATGTCGATCGCGCGATTGGCCGTGTTCTCGAACGCCGAATACAGATTGGTTGGCGGCGCCAGCGGACGCCCCTCGACCGCCAGCAGATACTCGCCCGCCTTCACGTTGAGCCCCGGTTCGGTCAACGGCGCGCGCAGCGTGGGGTTCCAGTTCAGGCCACCGTAGATCTTGCGGAATCGGTAGTGCCCATTGGCGATGTCATAGTCCGCGCCCAGCAGGCCGCCCGGCACGGGACGCGCATCGATGAAGTTGTCCCCTCCCCCGCCGCGATGATGGCCGACCGACAGCTCGCTGCACAGCCACTGGATCACGCGGTTGAGGTCCGAGCGCGAGGCCACGTCCGGCAGGAATTGCGCGTACTTCTCGCGCATCGCCTTCCAGTCCACCCCGTGCATATTCGGATCGTAGAAATAGTCGCGGTTGATGCGCCACGCTTCGTTGAAGATCTGCGGCCATTCGGCGCGCGGATTGGCCTTCACTTCCAGCGCATCGATACGCAGCTTGCCATCGGTCGCGCTAAGCAGCTTGCCGGTGGCCGAGCCCATCGCCCAGTTCTCCTTCTGCCGGTAGAGCAGCTTCTTGCCGTCCGCGCTGACCTCGAACTCGTCCGCTTCGGCAACCAGGGTTTCGGCTTTGCGCTCCTTCAGGTCATAGCGCTGCACCTGCTTCTTGCCGTCGCTCTCGCGCAGGTAAAAGATCTGGTTTTCCGCGCCCGCTTCCAGGTCGAAGTATTCGGACGCCGGCAGCGGGATATCGACCATACGCGTCGAGATGCCATCGAAATCGATGCGCATCGGCGCAACGGGCTTCAGCTTGACCTTCGGATCGTCGCGGCCAGTGACGGGATCGACTGCCGGCTTTTCATCCTTCGGCGGCTCTTTCTTGTCCTGCGCGGCGGACGGCGGTTCGGGCTCCTTCTTGTCCTGCGCTGCCGCCCCCTTCTCCTCGTCGCTTTCCTTGATCAGCGGCGACGGCAGGTCCTTGCGCAGCACGGTCAGCCAGATCGTGCGCGTGACGCGGTTGTCCTCGTTTTGCAAGGAGAACCAGTTATTGCTGGGGCCTGCGTCGGTGGACGCGAAGTAGTAGAGGTATTTGCCGCCCTTGTCGAACACCGGGTTGGCGACGTCGGACAGGCCGTCGGTCACGGCGAATGACTTGTTCTCGTCCAGCGAGTAGATATAGGCGGTGCGCGTGTAGCTCAGGGAGTTGAGCGTGTAGGCGATCCAGCGCGAATCCGGCGCCCAGGCGGCGGCCAGCGACTTGTTCACGCCGTACAAGGGCTCGGTGGCGATTTTCTTCGCTACGCCGCTGGCCAGGTCGATCACGTACAGCGTCCAGGAATTGTCGATGAAGGCGATCTTCTTGCAGTCGGGAGACCAGGCGATGCGCTCATAGAAACCGGCGCCCTGCAGCTTGTACTTGCGCGGCTCGCCCTTGCCGTCCTGCTGGCGCACGTGCAGCGCGTATTCGCCGGATTCGTCGGAGAAGTAAGCGACCTGGCGGCCGTCCGGCGACCAGGACGGGCCGCGTTCGTGCACGCCCGGCGTTTGCGTCAGGCGCCGCACGTCGCCCTTGTCCGCGGGCAGAGTGAGGATGTCGCCGCGGAACTCGAAGGCGACGCGCGCGCCCGACGGGGACAGTGAACTGTGGCGGATGTACTTCGCCCCGCGTACCCAGCGCTCGCGCGACAGCCCCAGATCCGCGCTCACGCCAATCACCAGCCGCCGCGCAGCCGCGCCGCCCTGCCCCGCCGCGTCAAGGTCCAGCATGTGCAGGTAGCCCGCCTGTTCATAGACGATGCGGTTGCCATACGCGGCCGCATTCAGCACCGGGAAGTCGGCATGCCGCGTCACCTGGCTGACGGCGCGGGTGCGCGTGTCGTACACCCACAGATTGAACTCGCCCACGCGATCGGAGCGGAAGTAGATCCGGTCGCCGATCCACATCGGATCGACATCGTTGACGCGCGTTTCAGGCTGGGGAATCTTTTCCACCGAGCGGTCCGCCGAATTGAACAGCCAGGTGACGGAATTGAGCCCGCCCCGGTAGCGCTTCCATTGCAGGAACGCCGGCGACGTCGGGTTATACGCGATGCGGCGCCCATCCGGCGAAAAAGTGGCACGGGAAGCGTTGGGAATCTCCAGTTCCGTCTCCACGCCGCCGGACACGGGCACCGTGAACAGCTTGCGGTAGCGGTTATTGAAGGCCGCGCGGTTGGACGTGAACATCACATTGCGCGAATCGGGTGTGAAGGCCTGCACCAGGTCCGGGCCCGGATGCCAGGTGAGACGCTGCGGCACGCCGCCGCTGACGGGCAGCACATACACATCGGTATTGCCGTCCACCTGGGCACTGTAGGCAATCAGCTTGCCGTCCGGCGAAAACTGGGGATTGGATTTCTCGCCGACGTCGGAGGTCAGGCGCCGCACGCCGCCGCCATCATGATTGGCCAGCCACAAATCGCCCCCGTAGATAAAGGCGACGTGCTCGCGCGAGATGGCGGGCTCGGACAGCAGGCGGGTATCGGAAGTATTGGGAACGGCCCACGAAGCCAGCGGCAGCAGGGCCAGTGCAAGGCTGAGAACTCTGGTGAACAACAAGCGCGCCTCCTCAACAAGAAAGAAGATTGCCGGCGCCACGCGGACCCAAGCGGGCGGCGCGCATTGCCGAATTGGATCACACTAGCAAACAGCAAATAAGCGGACAGGCAAGCCGGCAGCCGCCGCCGTTATTTCGCCGGCAACAACAATAACACACCACTGTCGGGGAGATCATGGATACTCCAGGCGACCGGGCTCGGGTCGGCGCTGTCCCGCTTGCGGATATCATGAATCTGCTCGCCGGCACTTTTTATGTCCTCGATGAAGCGGGCCACTTCATCCTGTGGAACCGCCGCCTGGAACAGACGACCGGACTCGATGCCGCCCAATTGGGCGCCGTGCACATGCTGGACCTGGTCGATCCGCCCGACCGCCCCAACGTCGCCGCCGCCTTCTGCGAAGCCCTGCAGCAGCAGGACCAGGTGCAGCTGGAAGTCCACCTCAACCTGCGCGGGCAGCGCCTGCCCTACCTGCTGTTCGGCACGCGCCTGCAGGCGGGCGGCCGCAACTACCTGTGCGGCATGGGCGTGGACCTCAGCCAAAGCCACCGCCAGCAGGAAGCGCTGCGCCTGCGCGAACGCGCGCTGCATGCGGCCAGCAACGGCATCGTCATCACCCGCTGCGACGGCGACGACAATCCGATCGAATACGTCAACCCCGCTTTCGAGCGCATCACCGGCTACAGCGCGGCCGAAGTGATGGGCCGCGATTCGCGCCTGATGGCGGCGCCCGGACTGGATGAGCCCCAGCGCGCCCTGCTGCACGAAGCGGTGGCCGCGCGCCGCCCCTGCTCGGTGGTGCTGCGCAACCAGCGCAAGGATGGGCGAGTGTTCTGGAACCAGCTTTCCGTGACGCCGGTGGGCGACGGCGGCGGCCGCGTGACCCACTTCATCGGCATCCTGGAAGACATCACGGCGCTCAGGGAGCGCACCGCCCAGCTGGAACACCAGGTCACCCACGACCCGCTGACCGGCGTGGCCAACCGCACCTTGCTGCGCGACCGCATGGAGCACGCGATCCACGCTGCCCACCGCGCCGGCGGCAATGTCGCCGTCGCCCTGCTCGACCTGAACAAGTTCAAGGAAATCAACGACACCATGGGCCACGACGCCGGCGACCAGGTGCTGCGCCAGGTGGCGCACCGCCTGCTTTGCTCGGTACGCGATACGGACACCGTGGCCCGCCTGGGCGGCGACGAATTCGTGCTGGTGCTGGCCGAGCAGCCCAACCTGCGCTTCACGCTGCGCATGATCGAGCGCGTGCGCCAGGCGCTGGCGCAGGACCTGCGCGTGGATGGCCGCGAGCTCTCCATCGGCGCCAGCATGGGCGTGGCGATCTATCCGCAGGACGGCGACAACTTCTCGGCCCTGCTGAAGGCCGCCGATGCGGCCATGTACACCGGCAAGGGCGGCGGCCCGGGCGCCGTCCACTTCTATTCACAGGACATGGCGACCAGCTCGGAAAGCCGCCAGCGCATGGAAACGGCACTGCGCGAGGCGTTGTCCGGCGACCAGCTCTACCTCAAGTACCAGCCCCACGTCAGCGTGGCGACCGGCGAGCTGCAGGGGCTGGAAGCCCTGCTGCGCTGGCGCCATCCCGAACGGGGCGAATTGCTGCCGGCCGAATTCCTGCCGGACGCGGAAGAAAACGGCCTGATCATCCCCCTCGGCAGGCGCGTGCTGGAAGACGTGTGCGCCACGCTCAGCCATTTATCTGCCATCGGCTATGGCGGCGTGCCGATCTCGATCAACGCTTCCAGCCGCGAGTACGTGCAGCGCGACTACCTGCCCCACATCGAACGGCGCATGAAGCACTACGCCATTCCGCCGCAGCGGCTGGAAATCGATCTGAAGGAATCGCAGCTG
>DASWYX010000478.1:0-3321 GCA_036404755.1 Pseudoduganella sp. | reverse complement strand
CCGTGCGCGGCGACCTGGATATCGCCAAGTACATGACGATGACCAAGGGCCCGCTGAAAGGCAAGATCCTGCTGGTGGACGACCTGGCCGACTCCGGCGTGACCCTGACCAAGGTGATGGCTCACCTGAAGGAAAACTTCGAAGGCGTGACCGAAGTGCGTTCCGCCGTGATCTGGACCAAGGGCTCCTCCGCCTTCCGTCCTGACTACCAGATCCAGGAACTGCCGCACAATCCGTGGATCCACCAGCCGTTCGAAGACTACGACGGCCTGCGTCCGCACCAGCTGGCGGCGTGGATCAAGAAGGGCGAAACCGGCGAGTAAGCCCCGGTTCTTCCCGAAAAGTGGCGGCAGGCGCACAGCCTGGCCGCCATTTTTATTATTGCTGTGAGGTAATTTGCGTATAATCTTCGACATCGTTTTCCGGAGATGCGCATGCTGCGACGGCTGTTCCTGATTGTTCCCCTGCTGGCGGTGGCCGCATCCGCCAGCGCCGCTTCGCCGCTGCAGAAGCTGTGGGCCGAACGCAAGTTCGACGCCGTCGAGCGCGCGCTGCGCGAAGCCTGCGGCGGCGCCCGCAACGCCGACGGCCAGCCCGAGCTGCAAGCCTTCGAAGCCGCCTTCGACAGCCAGTTCCGCACCATGCAGAGCTGGGAAGCGGACCGCGCCGCGCTGGCCCAATGGCGCGGCGCGCAGCCCGATTCGCTGGCCCAGGCGCTGGTGGAGGCAATTTACTGGCGCGCCTATGCGTCGCAGCTGCGCGTGGGCAGCGTGGCCGTGCTGCCGCGCGAAGCGCTGGACCTGTACCACGAGCAGATCGGCAACGGCACGGCGCGGCTGCAGCAGGTGAAGGCGCAGGCCGGCAGCTGCCCGCTGTGGCACAGCCTGAATATCAGCCTGCTGCTGGAGGGCGGGGCGCATCGCCGGGCGGTGGCCGGCGCCTACCTGGACGCCGTCCAGGTGTTCCCGCAGGACCCGCAGATCCACTACGCCATGGGCCGCGCCTACAGCCCGCGTGGCGGCGGCAGCGTGGTGCAGTTCGACCAGTTCGCGCGGCGCGCCGTGTTCTTCACGCGTCCCACCGAAGGCGGCGGCATGTATGCGCGGCTGTACTGGCGCGAGGATGGCAACGGCAGCGAGGCCATCACCTTTGCCGACCGCCGCAGCCTGCCCGAGTGGCAGCTGGTGAAAACGGGTTTCGAAGACCTGCTGCAGCGCTACCCGTCCGATGCGGCCGCGCGCAACAAGTTCGCGTCCTTCGCCTGCCGCGCCAACGACCGCGACACCTACGGCCGGCTGCGCGTGCAGCTGGGCGAACGCATCATCGCCGAGCAGTGGCCGGACAGCTGGCCGGTCGACGCCTGCGACCGCAAGCTGTTGAAGCATGGTTAATGAGCCTGTAAGATCCGGCAATGACTCAAGACTTTTTCCAGACTTTCATCCTCCTGCTGCTGGTTACCGACCCATTCGGTAACGTTCCACTGTTCGCGACGGCCCTGGCGCCGGTCCCCGTCAAGCGGCGCCGCCAGATCGTGGTGCGCGAATGCCTGATCGCCTTTGTCGTGCTGCTGGTGTTCATGTTCTTCGGCTCGCACTTCCTGAAGGCGCTCAGCCTGTCCGAAGCGTCGCTGCGCATTGCGGGCAGCGTGATCCTGCTGCTGATTGCGATCCGCATGGTGTTCCCGCATCCCGACGGGGTGCTGGGCCGCAGCGAGGGCGGCGAGCCTTTCATCGTGCCGCTGGCGATTCCGGCGCTGGCCGGGCCCTCGGCGCTGGCCACGGTACTGCTGTTCTCTCGCGAGAGCACGGGCGAGGTGGTCACGCACGTGGCGGCGCTGGGCGCCGTGGTCGTGGTGTGGCTGGCCGTGTTCCTCGGCGCCGAGCGCTTGCAGAAGGTGCTGGGGCCGCAGGTGATGACGGCCTTCGAGCGCCTGATGGGCCTGATCCTGGCTGCCATGTCGATCGAAATGCTGCTTGGCGGTATACGGGAATTCGTCAAGACCTTGTGATATTTGGTGAGTCTTTCTAGCGGGAAAGCCTCCTATAATCTGGAGGCTATCCCGACAAAGGCTCGCCATGCACATCCTGTTCGCCTTACTGATCCTGCTCGTCCTGGTCGTCTGGTTCTATCGCGCGACCAATGTCTACGTGCAGCAGCCTGCCGCCGGTCCGGCCGCTGCGCCGGCGGGCAGCGTACCGCCGCTGAAGCTGGCCTGGGTGTCGGAAGGCAAGCTGTTCTACCAGTCAGGCTATGGCGGCGTGCAGCAGATCCACAGTCCGTATGCGCAGGAAGCCATCGACCGCGCTGAGCGCAGCCGCGAGAAGCATGCGTGGAAGAAGGAGACGGCGTTCGGCGTATCGGCCCAGGGCAGCTTGCGCTCCTTCGACCGGGAGGTTACGCCGATCCGCATTTCGTCGGCGCGCTTTGCGATGGACGGCCAGCTGCTGTACTTCCAGCACGACACGGGCATGGGCGGGCTGTTTGCCTACGATCCGGTGACCGGCGCGGAAACGCGGCTGCTGCACCGTCAGAATCTGTTGCTGGAGGACTTGAGCCTTTCGTTTGGCGGCCAGGCTATTTACTGCACGATCAAGGGCCGGGACGGCACCAGCCATATCGGCACGATGAGCATCGATGGCGACGGACTGCGCGAGCTGACGGGCGGCGATTCGCTCGACTCCTGCGCCGCGCCGGTGCCGGGGCAGGAGCATGTGCTGCTGTACCAGTCCGCCGGCATCGCGCGCAACCAGCAGGGGGTGTGGGTCGCTACCGGCAATGCTACCGTGCAGGAGCTGAATACGCAGACCGGGCGCGTGACGCCGGTGCTGGACGATGCACGCTACGATTTCCTGTCGCCGCGCGTGGCGCCGGATGGGCGCCTTTACTTCATCCGCCGTCCCTACGAGCCGCATCGCTATGGCGCCGGCAACTTCGTGCTCGACACCTTGTTCTTCCCGTTCCGCCTTTTACGCGCCGTCTTCCACTACCTGAACTTCTTCTCGCTGATGTACTCGCGCAAGCCGCTCACCGGCGCGTCCGGACCGGCGATGCAGGCGGATGTTCGCAACATCGTCTTGCAGGGGAAGGTGATCGATGCGCAGAAGGCTTTGCGCAAGGAGGCCAGCATTGCGGGCGTGCCGTCGCTGGTGCCTTCTTCGTGGCAGCTTGTTTGCCGCGATCGTTCCGGCGTCGAGACCGTGGTCGCATCGAATGTGTCCTCGTTCGATATCAGCGCAAAAGGGCAGGTCGTCTACAGCAATGGACGCGGCCTGTTCGCCGCCGGCGCCTCCGGCCCCGCGCTGCTGACCCAGGACAGCCTGG
>DASWYX010000477.1:0-6955 GCA_036404755.1 Pseudoduganella sp. | reverse complement strand
TTCCTTGATGGCTTCCAGTACACGGCCGACCTGCCGTATTTGCCGGACATGGCCCGCCTTGAATGGCTGCTGCACCGCGCGCATTACGCGCCGTCGGCGGATACGGTCGATGCACAGGCGCTGGCCGCGATTCCGGCTGAGGAAATCGAGTCCGCCACGATGGATCTGGCACCCACCGCGCAGCTGTTTGCCTCAGAGTGGGACGTGGTGCAGCTCTGGCTGGCGCACCAGGACGAGCGAAGCGAAGAGTTCCCGCAACAGATGCGGCACACAAGCTACGCCTTGGTCATAAGGCCGAAATGGAAGACGGCTGTCGTGCCACAGTCGGCGGCAGCGCACAGCGCGCTGAGCGTGCTGCAGCAAGGCGCCACTTTCGGGGAAGCGCTGGACGAAGCCTTCGAGCGCGACGACGCCTTCGACGTGGCCGCGCACTTGAAACAATGGCTGGAGCAGGGCGTATTCAGCGCCGTGAAGCGGCCCGGAGAAGGAGAAGCAAAATGAACGCAATTCTGCAAGCACACCGCCAGCTATGCCGCTTCGACGACACCTTGAGCGACTGGGGCGCGTCGCTCGCCGGCCTGGCCCTGCGCTGGTACATCGGCTGGCAATTCTTCAAGGCCGGCCTGGCGAAGATCCGCGACTGGGATGCCACGCTGGCCTTATTCCAGGACGAATATCACGTCCCGCTGCTGCCGCCGGAACTGGCCGCCTATATGGGCGCGGGCGGCGAGTTGCTGCTGCCCCTGCTCCTGTTCGCAGGCGTGATCACGAGGCCGGCCGCGCTGGCGCTGTTCTGCGTGAATGCGATGGCGGTGATTTCGTACCCGCAGCTGTTCAGCTTTGAATGCCCGGCGGCGATCAACGACCACTTCTTCTGGGGCGCGGGCCTGCTGCTGCTTGTGGCGTACGGGCCCGGCCGCTTCTCGCTGGACGCGATGCTGTCGAAACGGCCGAAATAAGGCTTAATGGAACGCGCGCATCAGCTTGGCTTCGCCGGACGCGTCCTGGTGCCGCTGGTTAGCCTGATGCGTGGCGGCGATCATGCGGTTGAGCTGGGCGTCCTCGAAACGTTCCAGCTCCGCGGTGGCGGCCAATAGTGCCTGCGCCAGCTTGGCTCGCGCGCTCTGGTAGGGCAGGCTCTTGTAGTGGTCGGTATTTTTCAGCAGTTCCTCCGCGTTCTCGATGACTTGCCGTAAGTCACCGATCAGGCGTTCCTGGGTCTGCATATCGCGTTCAGGGCTGTCCATGCTGCTCCCCTTAACCGAAGTGGTGGTCAGGCCCCGTCTGCGCCGCCTTCGCCGATCACCGTGATGAGAACGTCGCCAAGCCGGACTTGCTGTCCGGCCCGGATCTTGCAAGTTTTGCGCAGCTCCTGCTTGCCGTCGACGTAGACTTCACCGCTCGCGACGATTTGCTTGCCGGCGCCGCCACTGTCGCATAATCCGACTACTTTCAGGAGCTGATTCAGCTCGATGTACTCGGCTGTCAAATCAAAACTTACTTTCTGCATTGTATTCCTCTTTGCGGTTGCTTGCGCTCGCATGGATCAGTGTGGTGCCATTTCTACAACTCACTAACCCTTGGCTCCCGGCTTCGTCATTGCCAATGGATCAATCCACTGGTCGAATTGTTCGGACGTTACGTAACCCAGCGCCAGGGCTGATTCCTTCAGCGTGCTGCCTTCATGCTGCGCCTTCTTGGCGATTTGGGCGGCGCGATCATACCCGATATGGGGCGCCAGCGCAGTGACGAGCATTAATGAGCGTTCCATCAGCTCGCCGATGCGGCCGTGGTTGGGCTCGATGCCGTGGACGCAGTGCTCCTCGAAGCTGACCATGCCATCCGACAGCAACCGTGCGCTTTGCAGGAAGTTATGCGCAATTAGCGGCTTGAAGACGTTCAGTTCGAAATTGCCGGACGCGCCGCCGACCGTGATGGCGACATCGTTGCCGAAGACCTGACAGCACAGCATGGTCAGCGCTTCGCATTGGGTCGGATTGACCTTGCCCGGCATGATCGAGCTGCCCGGCTCGTTTTCCGGGATGGTGATTTCGCCCAGCCCGGAACGCGGGCCGGACGCCATCCAGCGCACGTCGTTGGCGATTTTCATCAGGGCCGCGGCCAGTGTTTTCAGGGCGCCGTGGGCGGCGACCAGGGCTTCGTGCCCCGCCAGGGCGGCGAACTTGTTGCCCGCGCTGCGGAAGGGCAGCTTCAGGTTGTGCTCCAGCTCAGCCGCAATCCGAGTTGCATATTCGGGATGCGCGTTCAGTCCGGTGCCGACTGCGGTGCCGCCGGCAGCCAGTTCCAGCACGGCGGGCAGGGCGGATTTGATGGCGTGCTCGGCGTAGTCGAGCTGGGCGACATAGCCTGAGAATTCCTGGCCCAGTGTCAGTGGCGTTGCATCCTGCAGGTGGGTGCGGCCGATCTTGACGATGTCGGCAAAGGCGGCCGACTTTTCGGCCAGGCTGGTGCGCAGCTTCTGCAGGGACGGCAGCACGTGGTTGTGCACGGCCTGGGCAGCGGCGACGTGGATCGCGGTCGGGAAAATATCGTTCGAGGACTGGCCTTTGTTCACGTCATCGTTCGGGTGCAGCATGCGCGATTCGCCGCGCACGCCGCCCATCAGTTCCGAGCCGCGATTTGCCAGCACTTCGTTCATATTCATATTGGACTGCGTGCCGGAGCCGGTCTGCCACACGGCCAGCGGGAATTCGGTGGCGTGCTTGCCCTGCAGGACTTCATCGGCGGCCTGCATGATGGCGACGGCCTTGTCGTCCTGCAGCATGCCGAGGTCGAGGTTCACCTTGGCGGCAGCGCGCTTCACGCTGGCCAGGGCCGCCACCAGCTCGGGCGGCATTTTCTCGGTCGAGATCTTGAAGTGCTCCAGCGAGCGCTGCGTTTGCGCGCCCCACAGCTGGCCGGCGGGCACTTTGATCGGGCCAAAACTGTCCTTCTCGATGCGCGTTTCCATGGCGTCCCCTGGTTAGTTGGTGATCTTTTAATTCTAACCTGCGAGCGAATTTCCGTTTGACAGGGGTTCATATTGACATTTTTTTGCCGTTATAGCCGTTACACCTTGGAAATTGCTTCGAACCATGCCCCGCTTAATTGTTCCTGCCTTGCTGTTGTCTGTGGCCCTGTCTGCGTCCGGGGCGGAACTGGGGGACGTCTCGGTCCGGTCGCATATCGGACAGCAGCTTTCCGCCGACATCGAACTGGTCGATCTTTCCTCGGCCGACCTGGCCGATCTCCAGGTCCGTCTCGCGTCGCCGGACGTGTTCGCCGGCGCGCGCGTGACCATGAATCCGGCGTTGGGCAGCCTGAACATGTCCGTGTTCCGCGATGGCTCGCGACGGGTGCTCCATCTGACCACTTTGCAGCCGGTGAACGCGGAGCTGGTCCACATCTTCTTTGAGCTGAGCAGCGGCGGCAGGCAGATCGTTCGTACAGCCAGCTTGTGGCTGACCCGCGAGACCGTGCCAGCGCGGACGGCGGTTGCCACCGCTCCCGCCGCCAGTGCTGCGCCAGCCGTGGCTGCGGCTGTGCCCGCGCGGACGGCGATTGCGCCCGCTGGCGCCGCGAGTATGTCGCCTGCTGCCGCGGCGGCTGTGCCTGCGGCCGGCACCCCAGCGCCTGCAGTTGCCCAGTCCTCGGCCGCTCGAGCGCCCGTTGGCCCGGCGTCACGGCCCCTCGCAGCTGCTTCTGGCGAGCCGACCGACGGCGCCATCGCGATGCCGCCCTCAGCCCGAGCCGGCGCCCCCGCCCGTGCCCCAACCGCCGACGTTTCGACCGTCGCAATCGCCGTGAGCGCCGGCGCCGCGACCGCCGCTGCCGCGTCCCCGGCAGCCCAGCGGCATCCGGTATCTCGTCCATCGCCGGACGAAGAATTGATGAAGGCCGCTGCCGAGCGCTCGTTTGCTGCCCGCCGTTCGGCGCCTGGCAATCCGGCAGCGGCGTCTGTTGCCCGCCCGGCTCCCCCTGCAGCCGTCCAGCCAGCGCGGCTGGCCATTGTGCCCGCACGCCCAGCCGAGGCATGTTCGCCGGCCCTGATCGAGGCGCGCGCCCAGCAATGCGCGGCCATGGACGCGAGCAATAAGGAGCTGACCACCAAGCTGGTGGACCTGGAAGGCAAAGTGAAGCGCTTGCAGTCGGCATTGACGTTGCCGCCTATCGCAGCGCAAGCCCAAGCGCCGTCTGCCGCAGCGCCAGGCCAGGCGCCGTCGACGTCGCCGACCCTGTCCGCACCGAAGCCGAGCGCAGTGCCAAAAACAGCGCCGGCGCACGAGCCGGTAGCGCCGGAAAAGGCCGCCACCACGCAAACCGCATCCGGTGCGATCACGGACGCGCGGGCCGGCGCGCCCGCCAAGCCAGCCAAGCCCGCCGAGCCAGCGAAAAAGCCTGAAGAAGCCAAGCACACGAAGGACGCCAAGCCAGCCGCCGAGCCCACGGCGCCGGAAGAAAAGCCAAAGAAAATGTCCCGCCCCCGCCTGATCAGCCTGATCGCGGGCGGCGCGCTGGGCCTGCTGGTGCTGATCGGCGTGGCGGTCCACCTGGTCCGCAAGCGCCGCGCCAAGGGAGGCCCATTGAAGATCTGGCAATCCTTCCGCAAAAAGGACAAGCCCCAAGACCCGCTCGAGCCGACGATGACCGAAGCCACCGAAAGTGTCTCCGAGCCCACTTCCTAAAAGTAAGTTGTGTTGTCTTTTTGGCCCTCGACACGAATTTTTGAGCTGCGTTATACTGGCTTCACACAGACCGGGTTCTGCCGCAGCCACCACCGATAGTGTGGCGCGACCAGCAGAGTTCCGTTGACGAAACGACCCGGCCTGGAAGCAGTTCATAAGCCGACTGAGCGCATATGAACGCCGGGTGCAACCGGCGCTGAGGCGACGCCAGGAGATACCTGGTGCTCGCCCCACCCCAATACCTCAAGAAGCGCCTCCTGCGAGGCGCTTTTTTTATTCAAACTCGCGCGCAAACAAGATGGCTGCCGTCGCGTGGCAGGTTGACATCTTCAGTGGGGCCGGCCCCGGCGCCGAGTTGTTGGCGCTGCTGCGGCAGCGCAGGCACTAGAAAGCAAAAAGGCGCCCAAAGGCGCCTTGATGGGGGGGAGGGCGATCAGCCGTTCAGGCGGCCCATCCATGGTTCGGTCACGTCGCGGATAGCGCGGTCGTTGGCCATGATCTGCTTCAGCAGGGCAATCTTGCGGGCGCGGGCGTCGCCTTGCAGGGGAGCGGCGCCACCCATCACGGCGACCGACTCGGCCGCGCATTGGTTTTCCAGGCTGTTCAGGCTGCTCCAGTCGTTTGCACGTGCGGCCGACACCATTTGATTGGTCAAACCGGCAATGTTTTCGTACATCGAGAGAACCTGATTGCTCATTTTTTATCCTGACAAGTGGAAACGGAGTACCGCTCGTCAGGATTTACGTCAGGCGCAGGAAGAACTTTAGGGTTTTTTGAAAATTTTTCTAAATATTTTTAAAAATCTTCAGATGTTGCCGAAAAATTACTTGATCAGCTCGTCCAGTCCGGCGCTCAGCTCGTCCAGCGGCGGCATTTCGTCGATCAGGGCGTTGTCTTCCAGGCCCAGGCTGTCGGCCACGTCGGTCGGGTAGATCGCGGCGATCTCTTCCGAACCCAGCTTGTTTTCGTCGACGCGGGCGCGCCAGGCCGCCAGATGGACCACTGCCGCCAGCGCGTCATCGCCCGGCGCCGGGATGGCCGAAATCGTGCTGGAGAAAATTTCCGGGAACTTCCAGCGGCGGGCCAGCTCGGCGCCCACGTCCGCATAGTTGTAGCCGAAGGACGCCAGCTCGGCATCGAGACGGCGCTCGTCCAGCGGCGCTGCGATCTTGTCAAGCTGCTGGGCCTGCTCCGGCATGCCGGCATGGATCACCAGCTGGCCGATGGCATGCATCATGCCGATGGTGAAGGCGAGGTCGGTATTCTGCTTGGTGTGGCGGGCGATCCACTTGGCACCCACGGCGGTGCGCAGGCTGTAGCGCCAGAACTGGCGCAGGTCCAGGCCCGGCACGGTCTTGAAACCGCTGACCATGCCCGAGCTGATGACCAGCGTACGCACGGTCACGAAGCCGAGCATCAGCACTGCATCCTCTACCGTGCCGATGCTGCGCGACACGTGGTAATAGGCCGAATTGGCCAGGCGCAGAAGCTTCGCGCTCAGCACCGGATCGGCGGAAATCTTCTTGGCGATCTGTTCGGTGGACACGCTGGCCTTGACGAAGCTGCTGATCAGTTCATCGACGACCTTGGGTGCGGTGGGCAGCGCAGTCGGATGCTGGAACAGGGCTTCGAGTTTCATAGGGTTCTCCTTGGTAGTGATGTTTCCTAGGTGAACTATATAGCGATTCCGTCCGGCTGGGGACGTTTTTATGCAGCCAGTCCCCGGAATTCGCATTCTGTCGCAACAGGGTCGCATTTGAAATGCTCAGCCTTTAGAGTGCAGGCTGGCCCACCACGCCAATAAATATTTCAAATTTAATAAGGGACCCAATCATGCAAGCATCCATCCGCTGGACGCCGATCAAGACCGCCATTACCCTGGCGATGTGCGGCGCCGCCCTGGCCCTGACCCCGGCCATGGCGCAGCAGGCCGCCGCCGGCTCCGTTCAACAGTCCGCCCCTGCCGCCGTGCAGGCGGGCGACGACTTCTTCGGCTATGTGAACGCCGACTGGCTGGCCAAGACCGAGATCCCGGCCGACAAGGGCAGCTGGGGCGCCGGCTCCGCGCTGGGCGACGCGACCAATGAGCGCATCGTCAAACTGATCGAAGAAGTGACCGCCAAGTCGCCGAAGGGCGATGCGCTGCGCGTTGCCGACTACTACCGCAGCTTCATGGATGAAGCCACGATCGAATCGAAGGGCGCGGCCGTGCTGAAGCCTTCGCTGGACAAGATCGCCGCCATCAAGGACAAGGCCGCGCTGACCAAGGC